>CAYQMP010000009.1:0-15320 GCA_964418615.1 uncultured Chthoniobacter sp.
AGTGTCGACCGCGCCGACTCCGGCGGAACCTGCTGCAGCGGAACCTGCGCCGCCAGCTGCTGTCGATGCGTCGGCGGGGACGCCGACAGCGCTTTAGAAATCCCCCGCTCGCAGCGAGTCAAAGGCGCGTCCGAGATTTTCCAAGACATCCACCGGAGCCAAGGATTCCACGGACTGACCGCCGCGCGTCACCGCGATTTCCGCGGCGCGTCCGCAGACCCACGCGCCGATCGAAGCGGCGAGGAATGTGTCCGCCCCCTGGCCGAGCAGTGCACTGCACACGCCGGTGAGCACGTCGCCCATTCCGCCCGTGGCCATGCCGGGCGTTCCCGTCGTGTTGTAGCGCAGTGGACGACCCTTTTCCGCGATGACCGTGCGCGCGCCTTTGAGCAGCAGGGTCACCGGATGTTTGTCCGTGAATTCGCGCGCCACAGCCGCGCGGTCTTTGATTTTTTTGCCGGCGAGCAAACGCGTCATTTCCCCGGGGTGCGGAGTGAGTAGCCGCGGGCCTTTGGCTTGGTCCAAGTGCTGCAAGCCGGCGTGCGCCACGATGGTCAGCGCATCGGCGTCGACCACCGTGGGGCACGGCGCCTCGCGGACGATACGCAAAGTGCGCGCCTCCGATCCCGTGCCGAGGCCGGGACCGATCCCGATGGCGTCGACCGGCAGGGTGAAGACATCGGTCAGTTGCTTGAACGGACGCACCATCACTTCCGGCATGACCGTGGTGGCCAGCAACTCGTAGGCCTCGGGCAGCGCGCCGAGCGAGACCAGTCCGCCTCCACCGCGCACCGCTCCGGCCGTGGCGAAATAGGCGGCACCGAGCGTGCCGCGCGAGCCGGCAAGGAGAACGATCCTTCCGCACATGCCTTTGTTGGTGTCGAAGGCACGCGGCGGCCAGCGGCGGCGGAGCAGAGGGGCGGTGAGGAGCTCCGGCCCGCCATGCTCCTCGGCCACGAAATCGGGAATCTCGAGAACGGCAAGACGGCCGACATGATCGGTCGCCGCATCGGCGACGAGACCCGTCTTGGCAAAACCGATCGTGGCGGTCAGATCGGCCACGACGCACGGGTCCCCGGGTGCGCCTGTTTCCGGGTCGAGGCCGGAGGGGAAATCCACGGCCACGGTGTGCGCGCCGGCCTCGCGGCGAAGGGTGTTCATTTCGGTGGCGAGCGAGGCCAGCGGTTCGCGCAGCGGGCCCCGGGCTCCGAGGCCGACCAAGGCGTCGAGCTGGACGAGCGGGCCCTCCTGCGGGACGGACGGCTGGAGGGGGGCGCGCAGGACGGCCGGACGGAGCAGGTCGAATTTTTCGCGCGAGAGCGGGGCGAGTTCGGAGAGGTCGCAGGCGCTGCGGACCAGCACCCGCCATCCGGCGGCCGACAAATGACGCGCCGCGACGAAGGCATCGCCCGCGTTGTGTCCTTTGCCGGTGTAACAGACGAGGAGGCCGGGGCGCGGATGGAACTGCGTGATGCAGCGCGCCAGCTTGGCGCCGGCGGTTTCCATGAGCACATCGGCCGCGATGCCGCGCGCGATGGTGCGCGCCTCGAGGGCCTGCATGGCTTCGCGGGAAAGGATCATGGATTCGGTCCCGCGCCTCGGGGGATTACTCTTTCTTCGCCTCGGCGTAGCGCTTGGCCACGTAGTCCCAGTCGACCACATTCCACCAGGCGTCGACGTAATCGCCGCGGCGGTTCTGGTTCTTCAGGTAATAGGCGTGCTCCCAGACATCGAGGCCGAGGAGAGGGTGGCCGCCGTTCATCATGGGATTGTCCTGGTTCGGCGTGGTTTCGATGACCATCTCGCCGTCCGGAGTGATGCTCAACCAGGCCCAACCGCTGCCGAAGACTTTCATCGCGGCGGCGCTGAATTCTTTTTTGAAATTGTCGAAGCTGCCGAAGTTTTCATCGATCGCCGCGGCCAGATCGCCGGTCGGCTGGCCTCCGCCGCCGGGTTTCATCATGAGCCAGAAAAGCGAGTGGTTGGCGTGGCCGCCGGCATTGTTGCGCAGCGTGGTGCGGATGTCGTCGGGCACCTCGTCGAGATGGGCCACCAGGTCCCAGACGGACATTTTGGAAAGGTCCTCGTTGCCTTGGAGGGCCTTGTTGGCGTTTCTGACGTAAGCCGCGTGGTGTTTATTGTGGTGGATTTCCATCGTCTCCGCGTCGATGTGCGGCTCCAAGGCGTCGTAGGCGTAGGGCAATTCCGGCAGGGTGAAGGGTCCGGAAGGCGGCGTATCGGAGGCGGGGGCGCCCGAAATGGCAATCAGAAGGAGGGATGCGGCGGTTAAGATGGTTTTCATGACTGCAAACAGCCGAACACGGGGCGCCGGCAGGTGCAAGATTTCCCGTCAGGTTGACTTGGTCCGGCGCTGCATTACGCTGGCGCGGCAAGGCGCGAATCCATGAAAAAAGTCCTCTTCATCTGCACCGGCAATGTCTGCCGCAGCCCGATGGCCGAGGGCCTCTTGCGCCACGCCATGGGCGACGAGGTCCGGGTTTTCTCGGCCGGATTGGGGGCCGGTCACGGACAGCCGCCCAGCGCCCATGCCATCGAGGTGCTCCGACGGGAAGGGATCGACATTTCCGACATCCGCAGCCAGCCGGTCAGCGCGGACTTGCTGCGCGAGGCGGACCATATTTTCACCATGACGCAGGACCACCTTGATATGTTGCTCCTGCTGTTTCCCGAAATGGCCTCCAAAGCCCGCCTGCTCCGCTTCAAGGAGGCAGCCAAGGGGGGGCGCGCGGACGTAAAAGATCCTATAGGAGGCACGCGCGAGACCTACGAACTTTGCAAGGAGGACATCAAGTCCGCCTTGCCTTCCGTCATCGAAATCATCACCGGAAAGAACACATCAATGAACACCACCGTCACCGGACAATCCGCCGAATTCGAACTCTCCGAGCTTCCCGCTCTGGAGTCGACCGATCCCGCCATCGCCGCCGCCATCCACGACGAGGAGCGTCGCCAGTTCGAGAACATCGAGCTGATCGCCTCCGAAAATTTCACCAGCCGCGCCGTGCGCGAGGCGCAGGGCTCGGCCCTGACCAACAAATACGCCGAGGGTTATCCGGGGCGCCGTTGGTATGGCGGGTGCGAGCACGTCGATGTGGTTGAAAGCTTGGCCATCGAGCGGGCCAAGGAGCTCTTCGGCGCGGACCACGCCAATGTGCAACCGCACAGCGGCAGCCAGGCCAACACCGCGGTCTACTTCGCCTCGCTCGATGTCGGCGACCGCATCCTGACCATGGATCTGGCCCACGGCGGACACCTCACCCACGGGCACAAAGCCAACTTTTCCGGCAAACTCTATGACGTTGTGCACTACGGCGTGAGCCGGGAGACCGAGACGATCGACTATGACGCGCTGGCCAAGCTGGCGCAGGAGTGCCGTCCGAAAATGATCACCGCAGGCGCGTCGGCCTATCCGCGGGTCATCGACTTCGAGCGCATGCGTCGCATTGCCGACGACGCCGGCGCGTTGCTCTTCGTCGACATGGCGCACATCGCGGGCTTGGTGGCCGGCGGCGCGCATCCCAGCCCGGTGCCCTATGCCGATTTCGTGACCAGCACGACGCACAAAAGTCTGCGCGGCCCTCGTTCGGGCGTCATCCTCTGCAAAGCGGATTACGCCAAAAAAATCGACGCGCTCGTCTTCCCCGGCGTGCAGGGCGGACCGCTCATGCACGTCATCGCGGCCAAGGCCGTTTGCTTCCACGAAGCGCTTCAGCCCTCGTTCAAGGCCTACGCGGCCCAAGTCGTCTCCAACGCCCGTGCACTGGCCGCCCGTCTCTCCATGCTGGGTTACCGCATTGTGTCCGGCGGGACCGATAACCACGTGCTCCTCGTCGACCTGCGTCCCAAGGGCCTCAACGGCAAGCAGGCACAGGAAGCGCTCGATCTCGCGGGGATCACGGTGAACAAAAACGCCATTCCGTTCGATACCGAGTCGATCATGAAAACCGGCGGCATCCGCATCGGCACGCCGGCCATGACCACCCGCGGCATGAAGGAGGAGGAAATGATGGAAATCGCCGACTTCATCCACGCGGCCTTACAGAAAGCCGACGACGCCGCCGCGCTGTCCGCGCTGAAAAGCCGCGTGCACGCCTTCACCTCGCGCTACCCGCTGCCATGACCAAGCGCGTCCTCTGCCTCGTGGCCGACGGCGTGGAGGAGTTGGAACTCGTCGCGCCGGTCGACGTGCTGCGGCGCGCAGGTGCGGAGGTCGTGCTTGCCGCGGTCGGCGAGGGGATCCGTGTGACCGGACGCAACAACATCGTCTTGCATGCGGACCAAGGTCTCGCGGACACGAAAGTCGAGGACTTCGACCTGCTCCTCATTCCCGGCGGCGCGGCGGTGGCCAAATTGCGTCAGGACGGGCGTCCTGCCGGACTGGCCAAAAGTTTTGTCCAAACGGGCAAGCCCGTGGCGGCTATTTGTGCCGGGCCGCTGGTGCTCGAGGATGCCGGACTGCTCGAGGGCAAGCGCTTCACCGCGCATTCTTCGGTAACCAATGAGTTGCCCGGCGCCCAGACCGGGGAGCGGGTGATGGAAGACGGTTTGATCATCACCTCGCGCGGGGCGGGAACCTCGCTCGAATTCGGGTTGGCCTTGGTCGACCGCCTTTTCGGCGAAGCCAAAGAGGAAGAGATTGCCCGGGCCATTATGGCCTGAGGGGCGACGTTCGCTGTTGTTTTCTGCCTTGGGCACACTTTTTTGCCGAAGCGGGTTGACAGGAACGCCAACCCGCTGTTCTATGGCCTTGTTCCGATTGTCCGCGCCGTTCGTCGCGCTCCCTTTTGGAGGTGATTCCGGCAACTGGTTGCCAAAGTCCGGCGCGCAATCCCCAAGAACCAAACAGATAATCTATTTCCATCACCGGGGCCCGGGTCGATATCCGGGTGTCTTTCATGGCCGGTCACAACAAGTGGTCCAAAGTCAAGCGCATCAAGGGCGCGATCGACGCGAAGCGGGGGAAGCTTTTCTCCAAGCTGGCGAAAGAGATCGCCGTTGCCGCGAAGTTGGGCGGTCCGGATCCGGACGCCAACGTGCGGCTGCGGTCGGCGATTTCCTTGGCCCGCACGCAAAACATGCCCAATGACAACATCGAGCGCGCGATCAAGCGCGGCAGCGGCGACACCGGCGAGGCGGCGCTGGAGGAAGTGATGTACGAGGGCTACGCGGCCGACGGGGTGGCTCTGCTCATCGAGGCGGCGACCGACAACCGCAACCGCACGGCGGCTGATGTGCGCTTGATCTTTTCCAAACACGGCGGCCATCTCGGCGGCGCGGGCAGCGTGGCGCACCTTTTCGCCCGCAAGGGCGAGGTCGTCGTGCCCGAAGAGGCGTCGGATACCGACCGGTTGCTCGAACTGGTCATCGAGGCCGAAGCCGACGAATTGACCAGCGAAGCGGGCCATCCTCACGTGGTGACCACCGCTCCGGACCGCTTGGCCGCGGTGGCCGAGGCCCTCCGTGCGGCCTCCGTGCCGGTCGAATCACAAAAACTCGTCTTCGTTCCGCAGACCACGGTCACGGTGACCGACGAAGAGACCGCCGCGCAGGTCCTGCGCCTGCACGATGCCCTCGACGACAACGACGACGTGCTCAACGTCTATTCCAATTTCGAAATCCCGGCCGAGGCTCTCGAGAGCATTTCCGGCCGCAACTGAACTCCCCAACAAGACCATGGAAGAAACCAAATCCCCTGACACCCCGGCCCTGCCGGTCCACGAACGCGAAGCTGCGCTGCCCGAGCACGGCAGGGAAAAAGCCCTGCCCGAGCACCGCTCACCCGAAGCCCTTCCCTCCGGCGAAGGTGACGGGCAGCGGGAAGGCGGACGGCGCAACCGGCAACGCAACTTCCGCCGCGGACGCAACCGCCGCTTCCGTGACGACCGCGGACCGCGCGGCGGCGGTGGTGGCGAGGGACCGGCCGACGCCGGCGAACCGCTGGAGGAAGAGCCGTCCGGCGAACCCGTCTTCGCCGAGGGCATCGTCGAAGTCAGCGGAAAAGGCTTCGGTTTCCTCCGCAACCCGAAGCGCAATTTCACCCAGTCGAACAACGACATTTTCGTCACCCCAGAGGTCGTCCGCGCCCACAACCTGCGCGACGGCGTCTGGATCAAGGGCGAGATCCGCAAAGGCAGCCGCGGCCCGCAGCTTTTCCGCTGCACCGAGATCGAGGGCGAGGATCCGGCCAAATACACCAACATCCCGTATTTCGAGGAGTTGACCACGATCAACCCGAACTCGCGCATCAACCTCGAGACCGATCCCGCGCGCTACACCACGCGGGTCATGGATATTATGACACCGATCGGCAAGGGGCAGCGCGGGCTCATCGTGGCCCCGCCGCGCACCGGCAAGACGACCCTTCTGCAGCACATCGCCGAGGCTGTGGTGAAAAACCACCCCGAGATGAAGCTCATCATCCTGCTGGTCGACGAACGTCCGGAGGAAGTGACCGAAATCCGCCGCACCGTCCCGCAGGCCGAATTGATGGCCAGTTCGAACGACAGCGACATCAAGAGCCACACGCGCATCGCCATCCTCGCCATCGAACGGGCCAAGCGTCTCGTCGAGATGGGCAAGGATGTCTTCGTCCTCATGGATTCCCTCACCCGTATCGGCCGCGCGTTCAACAACGCGACCGGCGGCGGCGGACGCACCATGAGCGGCGGCGTCGATTCGCGCGCGCTGGAAATCCCGCGCAAACTTTTCGCCGCGGCCCGCAACACGGAGGAAGCCGGCTCGCTGACCATCATGGCCACCGCTCTCATCGAGACCGGCAGCCGGATGGACGAACTGATTTTCCAAGAGTTCAAAGGGACCGGAAACATGGAACTCGTTCTCGACCGCAAGGTCAGCGACCAGCGTATCTACCCCGCAGTGGACATCTTCCTCTCCGGCACCCGCCGCGAGGAACTCCTTTTGCCCGAGGAGCAGCTGCACAAAATCAACGTCATCCGCCGCGGCTTGGCCGGTCACAAACCGATCGAGGCCATCGAGCGCCTGCTGCACTTCGTGCGGAAGTATCCGACCAACGCCGAGATGCTCAAAAGCATCCCGGGATAGGCGGCCCCGTATTTCCCGTTTGCGCAACGGGGGTTTCGGTTGTATTGGTCCGTTAGCTCATCCAACAAAGTCTCTCCCCATGAAAATATCGGCCCTTCCCGCTCTGGCGCTGATCCTCTTTGGTGCCCTGCAGCCCGTTGCCGCGCAGTTTGTCTTCACCCCGCGATTCCCCGCGGGAGTTGATTGGACCAATGCCACTCCGGAGCAGATCTCCGAGGCGGTCTACAATGCGGTCAAAGAGAACCCCGACCAAGCGGTCGAGATCGTCACCGCGGCAATCGAAGCCTCCAAGAGCACCGGTCGTTTCCCTTCGATTGCCTCATCCGATGGCAAGCAGTTCGTTGACCCCGGCAATACCGACCCGACTGGGACGATTGAAGACGTGGCCCAGCGTATCGGCAATTCCGCTAAACAGGCGAATCCCGCCTTGGCTCCGCAAATCGATGCCGCGGTCATGTCCGCCGTTCCAACGGTCGCCATGCTCAACAACCTCACGGGCTCGACCGGAGGAGGGACAAGCGGGGGCGGAACCGGTGGCAGCACCGGCAGCGTTCCTCTGCCCTCCGGTTTCGGAGGTGGCGGGGGCGGGGGCACCATTTCCCCGGACAGCAACTGACCGGCGCCGCGCGGCACCGGCCGCGGTCGGAATGATTGTCGCTTTCCTGCGGCCGCGGGGCGGCTAAATTCCCCGTATGAGGTCCAAGCGCTTCGTCGCCTATCTTGGCCTGTTCATTGCGTCCACCCTCAGTCCTGCGCAGGCCGATCCGCGTGCCGCCTCGCTCATTGAAGCGGCCTCGATCCACGTGATCGACGCGTCGAACGGTCGGGTCCTCATGACCAAGAACGGGTCCGTTCGCCGTGAAGTCGCCAGCTTGCAGAAATTGCTCACCGCCATGGTGGTCATCGAGGCGGGTAACTTGGACAAGCCGGTGACCATCACCGCGGCCGATGCAAACTGCCCTCCGACCAAACTGCCCAACGCGGTCGGCGGGACCTACACGCGGCGCCAGCTGCTCGAGATCATGCTCATTTACAGTCCGAACGACGTGGCCCGAGCCCTGGCCCGGGACAATGCCGGCAGCGAGTCCGCCTTCGCCGCGAAGATGACCGCCATGGCTCGCCGGCTCGGGGCGAAAAATTCTGTCTTCAAAAACAGCACCGGCTTCTCCGCAGCCGGGCAATATTCCACCGCCGAGGACATGGCGCGCATTGCCCGCGCCGCTCTGACCAATCCCTTGATGCGCCGCGCCATGCAGACGAAGTCGGTCACGTGGCGCGACCGCAACGGCAAGGCGCATGTTTTCCAGAATTCCAACCGCCTCCTGCATCGCCACGACGATTGCACCGGCATGAAAGTCGGCTACACCGGGAAGGCCGGCCACTGCGCCATCTCCGTCTGGCAGGGCAAACGCCGCATCATTGCCGTGACCTTGGCTGGCAAAGGCAAAGCCTCGTGGCTCGAATCCGGCATTGTCTTCCGGCTGATGAGAGACGGGTTGCTCTGAGCTAGCAGCCGCGGGGCGATCCTTTTCCCGGTGTCCGGGGACGCCACGACTTCTCTTGCGCCCCGGCGCGTTTGAGACTAAGTCTCAATAGCAAAAGCATGTCACCAGCCCCGATTATCCCTCTGGATGAGAGTCCACGCCGCGTCTCCAAGCGGGTTGTTTCCTTGGACGACTCGAGCGAGTGGGCTCCGTTTCTGCGTCGGGCCGGTTTCCATGAGGGCGTCGAGGTCGAGGTTCTCTCCGGTCGGGATCCGGTCATGGTGCGTTGCCAGAACGGCTGTATCGCCCTGCGCCGTTGCATGCTCGGCTGCGTGCGGGTCTGTGCTTTGCAGGAAGCTCGGGACCGCGCGAAACACGCGGCACGATGACGGGGCCGGTGGTTTCGCTGGCCGATCTGCGGCGCGGCGAGAGGGGAAGCGTCGCGCCGGGCGATGGCGCCCACCCGCTCGGGCAACGCCTCATGGCCATGGGGTTGCTCCCGGGCACGGCCGTGACCGTGGTCCAAGTGGCGCCGCTCGGCGATCCCGTCGAGGTCGAGTTCCGCGGCATGCGCTTGAGCCTGCGCAAAGCCGATGCCGCGTCCGTTCCGGTGATTCGCTCGGCCTGATTTTCCCCCGCCGCCGATGAGCCACCACGATACCCGTCCGCTTTGCCTCGCTCTGGTCGGCAATCCCAACACCGGCAAGACGACGCTTTTCAACCGCCTGACCGGCTCGCGCCAGAAGATCGGCAACTACCCGGGCGTCACGGTGGAGAAAAAATACGGCACCTGGTCGCTCGGCGATCGGGCGTGCACGTTGGTCGATCTCCCCGGCGCCTACAGCCTCGCCGCATCTTCGCCCGACGAACGCGTCGCGCTCGATTTCCTCACCGGCCATCTGCCCGGCGAACCCGCGCCGGATGCGGTGATCTGCGTGGTCGATGCCTCGAACTTGGTGCGCAATCTTTTCCTCGCTTCCCAGGTCGCGGACCTCGGACTCCCCATGGTCATCGCGCTCAACATGTCCGATGCCGCGGAAAAAGCGGGCATCCGCGTGGATGCCGCGTTGCTCTCACGCCACCTCGGCGTTCCCGTCGTCCGCACCGTGGCAACCCGTGGCGAGGGGATCGCTGCGCTGGAAAAAGCCGTCCGTCACGCGGTGGATGACCGCACGCTTATGGCGCGCGTTCCGTGGCCCGAGGCGGTGGAACGTGCCGCAAAGTATCTCGGGGCGGGCTTGGAAAAAGAGGGGTTGCCGCTGCCCGGACCCGGCGAGTTGCATCGCATCCTTTTCGACCAAGGCAGCGCCGTGCTCGAGCGGGCCGGTTGGCCGGCCGGTGTCGATTCGCGCCCGCTGCTCTCCGCCTCGCGGGACATTCTCACCGCCGCGGGATTCCAACCCGCCTCGGCCGAGGCTCTCCTGCGCTACGAACACCTCGGGCACCTCACGGCCGATGCGGTCAAATGGCCCGAGAAGCGGCGGCGCACGTTGACCGAGCGTCTCGACGCGGTGCTGACCCATCGTGTTGCCGGCCTCGCTGTCTTCATGGTCATGATGCTCCTCGTCTTCCAATCGATTTACGCGTGGGCCGGGCCCTTCATGGACGGCATCGAAACGGCTGTGGCTTGGGTGCAGGACCTTGTGGCGCCCGCCCTGGACGCGTGGCCCGCGGTGCAAAGTTTGGTGGTCGACGGCCTTCTCGGCGGGGTCGGTGGCGTGCTCGTCTTTCTGCCGCAAATTCTCATCCTCTTCTTCTTCATCGCCCTGTTGGAAGACACCGGCTACATGGCGCGCGGGGCGTTCCTCATGGACAAAATGTTCGGTTGGTGCGGGCTCAACGGGAAAAGTTTCGTCCCCATGCTCTCGAGTTACGCCTGCGCCATCCCCGGCATCCTCGCCACGCGCACGATCGAGGATCCGCGCGCGCGGCTGACCACGATCCTGGTGGCGCCGCTGATGAGTTGCTCGGCTCGGCTGCCGGTTGACACGCTGATGATCGGAGCCTTCATCGAGCCGTCCTACGGCGCCGCGGTGGCCGGCTTTGCTCTTCTGGCTGCCCATGTCGTCGGGTTGGCCGTGGCCGTCCCGGTGGCTTGGGCCATGAACAAGTTCGTCTTGGGCACGCGGCCGCAACCTTTCCTTCTCGAGATGCCGCCTTACCGGCGCCCGCGGCTCCGCGATATCCTCTGGCGTATGTGGGAGCGCGCCCGCGAGTTTCTCGTCCGGGCCGGCACGGTCATCGTGGCCATGACCGTGATCATCTGGGCGCTCGTTTATTTTCCCCGGCCTCCCGAAGTTCGCGAACAGACCGTTGCCTCGCTCTCCGCCCTGAACGACCCCGCGGCGGTCGAGCGCGCCGTCGATGCCGCTTACATTGAGCAAAGCTACCTCGCCCGCGCCGGCCGCGCCGTGCAGCCGCTTTTCGCCCCGGCCGGATTCGACTGGAAAATCACGGTGGGTGTGCTGGCCAGCTTCCCCGCCCGCGAAGTCATCATCGCCACGCTCGGCACCATTTACGGCATCGGGCAGGATGTGGACGAAGGGTCGGATGACCTGCGTGCCGCCTTGGCGCGCGACTTGTGGACGCACGGGATCAAGGCCGGCCAACCGGTTTTCACCGTCCCCGTCGCTTTGGCCATCATGGTTTTCTTCGCCCTCTGCCTGCAGTGCGGGGCCACCGTGGCCGTCATGGCCAAGGAGGCCGGCTGGGCTTGGGCGGCCTTCGGATTTGTCTACATGACAGCCCTCGCTTGGCTCGGCGCGGTCTTGACCTACCAAGCCGGCACGCGTTGGTTGGCGTCATGAGTGCCGTGGAATACTTGGTCGTGGGCCTCGCGGTGGCCGGGGCGCTTCTCTTCCTCGTTCGGCGCGCCCGGCGTCGGTTCGGTAACCGGGGGTGCTGCGGCGGCGGGTCATGCCCGGTCGCCACGCCGAAAATCCGGCTCGCCGCCCGCGAGGGGGACGCTTCTACTAATCGGTCATGAAGCCCGGAAAGGTTTTGGTGGTCTCCGCGTCGATTCTCGGCGCGGTGGCCTCGACGCCCGCCTCGCCGACGCCCGCGCAGCTGGCCGATGCGGAGAATGTGGCTCTGCTCACCGTGCCGACGCCGGCGGAATTTTTCGGGGCGATCGACAAAATCTCCCGACCCGACTGGGCGGCATTCTACCGCGAGCCCGGTCCGACTTCCTTCCCGGCGCGTCCGCAAACCGCCTTCAATCTCGGCGTTCTCGTCACGGACGGCTACATCGCCGTGGAGGCGCAGGACGGCCAGCAGGTGAAGAACACCGGGAAGGACATCATCGCTTTGGCCCGCGCGCTCGGCGTGGGGGATAATGTCTTGGCTCGCGGCAAGAGCATCACCGACTTTGCGGACAAAAACGACTGGTTTGCCCTGCGCGAGGAATTGGAAGCGACGACCAACGAGGTGCGCCGCGCCATGGTCGACCAGCGCGACGAGGCGCTGGCTTCACTCATTCAAGCGGGGTCATGGTTGCGCGCGCTGCAAGTCGGCGGACGTGCGGCGGAACTCTCCGGCGATCCGGCCTGCGCCGCGCTGCTCGGGCAGGATGAGTTGCTGGTTTACCTGCACGAAAGCGCGACGAAGTCTGCCGCCCAAGAAACAGCCGGACCGGTGGTCGGGCGGGTCGGCCAGACTTTGGAGCAGGTGCGGGCAAGCATGGCCTCGGATGAGGGTGCGGCTCCGGATTTGGAGCAGTCGCGGCAAATCAGTGAAGCGTGCGCCTTGCTTGTCACGCAGATGGGAGAGAAATGACCGCGCGCGCACTGCTTCTCCATCTGGGCTTCGCCTTTCTGCTCGGTGCCTTTGCCGCCGCCGAGGAGCCGAAGCCTTCGCCGACGCCCGACCCGTCGGTTCCCTTGCGGGCGCGGCTCATGGACTTGGGCGGCGCTTTGGCCAACGAGGGTTTCCGCTCGCGTGACGGTTTTTGGTCCGGCCGGTTGGAACCGGGCAAACCCCGCCGGCTGGCGGTCAATCTTTTCGCCGGCAATCAATACTGGTTCTGCGCCGCGGTCGGTCAGCCCGGGGAAGGTCCGGCCATCGCCCTTTACGACCCGCAGGGGCAAGCGGTCAAAGGTTCGGTCTACGACGCCGAAGGGTTGGCTGCTGTCGGCGTGACAGCCGGCATAACCGGACGCTATGTTGTCGAAGTGAAAGCGCCCCGCGGTGCGCCTTGCGATTTTTGCCTGATCTACCTCTTCAAATAGCACTGCCATGACCACCGCCACGACCGAGAAGCTCAAAGGACCCGCCGTTCGGCAGTATTCGGTCTTTCTTGCCAACCGCGTCGGTGCGCTGATGGAAGTGGTCAAGATGCTCAGCGAAGCGAAGGTCGTGGTGCTCGCCCTCAGCATCCAGGACTCCTCGGAAACTTCCATCGCGCGCATGATTGTCAGCGATCCGGACCTGATGGAGGAACTCTTCGACCGCCACGACATCGCTTTCGGCGTGTGCGAAGTCGTGGTGGCTGAATTGGAAGAAGGTGCTTCCGACCTGCCGCGCCTGCTGGCCGCCTTGCTTGAGGCCGAGGTCAACATTCTCTTCAGCTATACCTTGCTGGTGCGTCCGCGCGGTCGGCCGCTGGTTGCTGTCCACACCGACGACCTCGAATGCGCCACTGCCGTTCTGGAAGGAAGGAAATTCCGAGTGCTGCGCCAGACGGATCTCTCGCGCTAGGTAGCCATGGATTGGAACCGTCGCTACGCGGAGGGCGACACGCCGTGGGACAAAGGCGAGGCCCATCCGGTGCTGCGCGACATGATCGTGCATGGTGCATTGGGGGGGCGGGTTCTCGTTCCGGGGTGCGGTTCCGGTCACGACGTGCGTGCTTTGGCCGAACGCGGCATGGAAGTCACCGGTCTCGATGTCGCTCCTCTGGCTGTCGAGGCGGCGCGACGCTTTCCCCGGGTGGGCGGCGAGCGATACGAGGTGGGTGATTTTTTCGCTCTGCCTCCCGCCCTGCGCGGGGTCTTTGACGGCGTCTTCGAGCACACCTGCTTTTGCGCCATCGATCCGGCGCGGCGTGCCGAGTATGCCGATGCCGCGGCCGCGGCGTTGCGTCCGGGAGGGCGTTTGCTGGCCGTTTTTTTCACCGATCCGGACAACGGCGGCGAGGGGCCGCCATTCGGTTGCACCCCGGAGGAAATCGACGGTCTCTTCGCCGAGAATTTCCGCCTGCTCGAGGAACACGAAGAGTTGCCGACCTACCCCGAGCGCCATGGACGGGAGTTGCTTCGGCTTTACGAGAGGGTTTGATTGGCGCCGTGAAATTCCGTGCGGTCATTTTCGATCTCGACGACACGCTGATCTGGGACGAGCGCCTCTCGCGCCGCGCCCTCATGGAAACCGCAGCGGAGGCCGCGACGCGTTGCCCTATCGATGCGGCACGCCTTGCCACGGCGGCGAAGAACGCGGCCGACGAATTATGGCGCGCCCATGCCCCGGTCGAGCGCTGCGACCAACTCGGCATCGTCGCCTTCGAAGGCATGTGGGGTCATTTCCACGGCGAGGAGGATTACCTGCGCCACTTGCGCGAGTGGACGCCGCGCTTCCGTGTCGAGATTTGGCGCCGCGCTCTGGCTGCGCAGGGTGTGGAGGACGAAGAGCTGGCCACGGAGCTAGGCGCCATGTTCGCCCGTCGGCGCCGCGAGTTGCAGGATCCTTTGCCGGGTGCAGAGGACGTGCTGCACCGTCTGCGCGCCGCCGGGGTCCGCATCGGCCTTTTGACCAACGGAGCGGCCAGCCTGCAGCGCGAGAAGATCGAGACCTCGGGCCTTGGCTTGTTTTTCGACGCGGCCGTGGTCTCGGGCGAAATCGGCACAGGCAAACCCGAGCCGGAAATTTTCCACCACTTGCTCGGGAGGCTCGGGGTCGATGCTGCCGCGGCGCTCATGGTCGGCAACTCGCTGGCCCGCGATATCGTCGGCGGCAAACGCGCCGGTCTCGCCACGTGCTGGCTGGCTTTGGAAGGCGAGGAGGAGCCAGTCGGATTGACCGAGCCGGATTACATTATCCACTCGCTCGGCGAGTTGCCTGCGATCGTCGGCGTCTGAGTCCGCTCAGGGCAGAGGGATCGACTCTTCATCCGCCGGCACGAAATCCGGGAATACCTGCTTGGGGATGAATTGTTCCTGCGGCTGCGGTTGCGGCGGCGGACGGAGGGCGAGCGTCGGCTCGATGCGTGTCTGGTAGAGGCCGGCCAGCGACATCTTTTCCAGCCCGTCGGCATACTCGGTGAGTTCCGGATCGGCTTTGCGCACCTTGTCGAAGAAAAGGGCGTAGTAGGCGCGACGGGCGGCGCGTTGGTCTTCCGGCGTCGGCGCGCGAGCGGCCATGTCCTGCAAATCGAGGAGTTGCGGGTCTTGGCTCAGGCGTGCCTTGATGCGGCGCAGTTTCACCCGTTGCTTGCGCTCCAATTCCTTCGGATCCTCGAGCAGCGGGGGCGCTTCCGGGAAGTCCGGCACGGCGGGCGAAAACATGTCCGGTGCCCCGAACAGATCGGCTCCAAAAATGTTTTCCTCCCCCGGGAAAGGCGCATCGCCGTCCATCGGCGGAAGAGGCAACTCGTCGGGGTCCATGGCCGGTTCTTGGAGCACTTCCTCCTCGGCATCGATGATCATTTCAGCGCTCGGTGCTTCCTCGTCGACCGCGGCATCCGGCGCGGCATCCGGCGCCGGGGCGGGGATTTCTTCGACGATGACCGGGGGCAGGGGAGCAACCTCCTCGTCTTGGGCC
>CAYQMP010000010.1:0-14892 GCA_964418615.1 uncultured Chthoniobacter sp.
TCTGGGGCTCGCTCTTCAGTGCTTCGACCACGGCTTTGATGAAGAACGACATGAAACCGAGCTTGATGCCGTATTTGGCCTGGAAACTTTCCTGCACGTCGGCGCGCAATTTCATCACAGCGGCCATGTCGCACTCGTTGAAGGTGGTGAGGATGGCGGCGTTGCGTTGGGCGGAAATGAGCTGGGTGGAGATCTTTTTGCGCAGCGGGGAGAGCTTCTTTCGGGTCACGCGGCGCTCCTGCGGCGCGAGTTCGACGGGAGTCGCGGGAGCGGGAGTCGGCGTTGGCGCGGGAGCGGAAGGAGGAACGACCGGCGCCGGGGACGGCGCCGCTACAGGGGGTTGCGCCGCGGGGGCGGCGGCGGGTTCGGGGGCTTCTTCGATCAGGCCGACGACTTCGCCGATTTTCACCTCGGTGTCGGCGGGGGCTTTGATGCGGACGATGCCGGGGGACTGTGCGGCGACTTCGGTGGAGACTTTGTCCGTATCGAGCGTGAAAAGCAGGTCGCCGGTGCGGACATAATCGCCGTCCTGGCGGTGCCAGAGGGAGATGATTCCGGAGGAAATGGACTCCCCGACGGCGGGGACTTTGATTTCGGCGCTCATGAAATTTCCAAACTATACCTCGAAGGCGCGGCTGACGAGTTCGGCCTGTTGAATGCGGTGGACGGCGAGCGCGCCGACGGCCGGGCTCGGGCTTTCCGGACGTCCGGCGTAGTGGATGTTGCAGCCGAAGAGTTCGCGCAGGCGCATGGCCATGTAGAACCACGCGCCCATGTTGCGCGGTTCCTCCTGGCACCAGACGATGCGCTTGAGGTTCGGGCAGCTGTTGGCGATGCGTTTGATTTTTTCGGTGTGCAGCGGGTAGAGCTGCTCGACACGGAGGATGGTGGCGTCGGTCGCACCGCGTTTCTCCTGCTCGGCCTTGAGGTCGTAGTAGACTTTGCCGGAGCAGAGGATGACGCGCGTGACGTGCGCGTGGTCTTCGGGCAAGGGGTCGGCGAGGATGGCGTAGAAGCGGCCGTCGGTAAAATCCTTCTGCGTGGAGACGACAAGCGGGTGCCGCAGGAGACTCTTCGGCGTCATGATGACGAGCGGCTTGCGGTAGTCGCGGTGGATCTGGCGGCGCAAGGCGTGGAAATATTGCGCGGGGGTGGTCAGGTTGCAGACCTGCATGTTGTTGTCCGCGCAAAGCTGCAGGAACCTCTCGAGGCGTGCGCTCGAATGCTCGGGACCTTGTCCCTCGTAGCCGTGGGGCAGGAGCATGACGAGCGAGCTGGGGCGCTGCCACTTCGATTCGGCCGAGGCGATGAACTGGTCGATGATGACCTGCGCGCCGTTGGCGAAGTCGCCGAATTGCGCTTCCCACATGCAGAGCATTTCGGGGTAATCGAGCGAGTAACCGTAGTCGAAGCCGAGCACGGCGGCTTCGCTCAGCAGGCTGTTGTAGACGCAAAAGCGGGCTTGGCCTTCCTTGAGGTGATTGAGGGGGACGTAGTCGACGCGCTGCTCGACGTCATAAAAGGTGGAATGCCGTTGGCTGAAAGTTCCACGGCGGCTGTCCTGCCCGGAGAGGCGCACGGGCGTGCCCTCGACGAGGAGCGAACCGAAGGCCAGTGCCTCGCTGAAGGCCCAGTCGTAGGGTCCGCCTTCGCGCAGGATTTCAAGGCGCCGATCGATGAGCATGCGCCGGACTTTGGGCAGGATATGGAAACCTTCCGGAATGCGGCAGAGTCCTTCGACGACTTCACGCAGGGTCTCCGGTGTGATCGCGGTGCGGACCGGCGCGTAGGAATAAGGCGGCTGGAAAACGGCGGTGGAACCGGCGAAACGTCCTCCTTCCTGCCGCTCGCTTTCGGATTTTTTGACGATGTCGAAAGCTTCCTCCAAGTCGGCGGCGGCTTCTTTTTTGATCACCTCCGCTTCGGCCGGCGTGACCGTGCCGAGGGCGGCGAGCTCGTTGACGAAGATTTCGCTGGGCAGCGGATGCTTGTTGATCGCGCTGTAAAGGTGCGGCTGGGTGAAGGTCGGTTCGTCGCCTTCGTTGTGTCCGTGCCGGCGGTAGCAATAAAGGTCGATGACCACGTCGCTCCCGAACTCCTGCCGGAAATCGAGGGCGAGTTGCGCGACGGTGGCCACGGCGAGCGGGTCCTCGGCGTTGACGTGGAAGATGGGCGCTTCGATCATTTTGGCCACGTCGGTCGGGTAGAGGCTGGAGCGCGCATCGGCCGGGAGCGTGGTGAAGCCGATCTGGTTGTTGACGATGATGTGGATCGTCCCGCCGGTTTTGTAGCCGGGGAGCTGCGACATGTTGAAGACCTCGGCAACGATGCCCTGCCCGGCGAAGGCGGCATCGCCATGGATGAGGAGCGGGAGGACTTTGGTGCGTTTTTCCGAATCGCCAAGGATGCGCTGACGGGCGCGGGCCATGCCTTCGACCACGGGGTCGACGGCTTCGAGATGGCTCGGGTTCGGCGCGAGGCGCACGGTGACTTTGTGGCCGGTGGCGGTCCTCCGCTCAGCGAGGTAACCCAGGTGGTATTTGACGTCGCCGTTGCCGCCGACCACATCGGGGACGAAATTTTCAGAGAACTCGTTGAAGATGAGGGTGAGCGGCTTGCTCAGGAAATTGGCCAGGACATTGAGGCGGCCGCGGTGGGCCATGCCCATGACGATCTCCTCGACTTTGCACGGTTCGCAGCGCTGGAGGATGGTGTCGAGTATGACAAGAAGCGACTCGGCGCCTTCGAGCGAGAAGCGTTTTTGCCCGACGTAGCGCGTGTGGAGGAAGTGCTCGAATGTCTCGGCCTCATAGAGCTGGCGGAGGATGGCGCGGTGCAGGGCGGCATCGGCACGGTTGCCGTTGCCGCGGTTCTCCACGCGCTCGCGGATCCAGTTGCGCACCCGCGGGTCCTGGATGTGCATGAACTCGGCGCCGATGGTGTCGCTGTAAATGTCGCGGAGTTCGGAAATCATCTCGCGCAGGAGCATCGGTTTGCCGTCGCGGAAATATTTCGAGGCGACCGTTCGCTCGAGGTCGCTCTCGGTGAAGCCGATGGCCTTGAGGGAGAGGAGCGGGTTTTCCGGCGGCTCGGGGGAAAGCGGATCGAGGCGCGCGATGGTGTGACCAAGCGTGCGGTAGGCGTAGGCCAGCGAGTCGGCGCGGCGTTCCAGCGCGGAGTCCTCCGGCATGGCGGCTCGGGCCCCCTCGGCCAGTTCCTCGGACTGGGTGAGGCCGAGTTCGAATCCCTCGAAGAAGGCATTCCACTCGGGACTGACCGACTCGGTGTCTTTTTTCCAGCGCTCGTAGTTTTCTTCGAGCAGTTCGGAGTTCCAGTTTCCCGACAAGGATTGGCTCATGGATCAGCGGATGACGAAGATCACCCAGCGGCGCGCTCCATGCAACACAGAGACGCACCGGAGGGTGTATTTTTTCTGTGTCGGCGGGGGACCGAGCCCGCTTGCCAGCGCCGCCCAACCGCGCCATAAATGCCCCTTCTGCCCGTCGCCGAGTGGCGGAGACGGGCCACGCGTCATGATCAAGGTTGAAGGACTGACCAAGAAATATGCCGGCATCACGGCTATCCAGGAGCTCGATTTCACGGTCGAGAAGGGGGAAATTGTCGGTTTTCTCGGGCCCAACGGCGCCGGCAAGAGCACGACCATGCGGATCCTGTCCTGCTACCTCCCGGCGACGAGCGGGCGGGCCAGCGTGGCGGGATTCGACGTGGCCAGCCAATCCCGCGAGGTGCGTTCGCGCGTCGGCTACATGCCGGAAAATGTGGCGCTCTACCCCGAAATGCGCGTGCAGGAATACCTGGAATATCGGGCGGCCCTGAAGGGCATCCGCGGACGCACCAGACGCCAGCGGGCCAACGCGGTGAAGGAATTGTGCGGCCTGCGCGACGTGGAGCAGAAACTGATCGGCGCACTTTCCAAAGGCTACCGCCAGCGCGTGGGCCTGGCCGACGCGCTGCTCCACGATCCGGACCTGCTCATCCTCGACGAACCGACCATCGGACTCGACCCGAACCAAATCCGCCAAGTGCGGCAGCTGATCAAAGACCTCGGAAAGCGGCATACCATCCTGCTTTCCACCCACATCCTAACCGAGGTGGAAATGACCTGCAGCCGGGTCCTCATCATCAACAAAGGACGCATCGCGGCCTCGGACACGCCGGAGGCATTGGCCGCGCGGGTGCGGACGGCGGGAGGCATTCGCGCCGAAATCCGCGCGCCGGGGGCCGAATTGGAAAAAGCGATCTCGGCCCTGCCCGGAGTGCGCAAAAGCGAAGCGGTCCCCCTCGGGGACGGATGGCACGAATGCCGCCTGCGCACCGATGCCAACCACGATCCGCGGGAGGACATCGCCCGTCTGGCCGCGGAGCGCCAGTGGCCTTTGCGCGAACTGGGTCAGGAACAGGTGAGTCTCGAGCGGGTCTTTGCCGAAATCACCCAAGCGGGGGACGTTTGATGCCATGACTTTTCTCACGCTGCTCAACCGCGAGATCCGCGCCTTCTTCCTTTCGCCCGTGGCGTGGGTCGTGCTGTTTTTCTTCCTCCTTCTGACCGGCTTCAATTTCTATGCCGGCGTGGCCGCGTTGAACCGCGGACCGAGCGAGGTCACCGTGGTGGAGGCCTTTTTCAACACGGTGTTTTTCTGGTTCGGGTTCGTCCTCGTCCTTCCGCTCATCACCATGCGGCTGTTTTCCGAGGAATACAAAATGGGGACGATCGAGCCGCTGATGACCGCGCCGGTGCGCGACAGCCAGGTCGTTCTGGCCAAATACCTCGCCGCGGTTTTCTTCTTCGTCGTCCTCTGGTCCCCCAGCCTGCTTTATTTCGTGGTCTTCCAGCAGGTGACCAAACTCGATGCCGCGGGCGCGGCCGGTCCGTATGTCGGAGCTTACGCCATGCTCCTGCTTATCGGCATGTTCTACCTCGCCGTCGGATGCCTCACCTCGGCGATGACCCGCAACCAGATCATCGCGGCGGTCATGTCTTTCAGCATCATCGCGCTGCTTTTTTTCGCCGGGCTGCTTTCCTTTTTCATCCTGAGCGTCAGTCCGGCCTTGCGCGAATTGACCGCTTACTTTTCCGCCCTCGAGCACATGAGCGAAGCCTCGCGCGGATTTTTCGACACGCGGCCGATCGTCTTCTACCTGTCGCTGACCGTGTTCACCCTTTTCCTCACCTTCCATGTTTTCCAATCGCGCCGCTGGAGGAGCTGACCGGCCATGAAAAAACCGCAGGAACATTCGCGACGCCGCGCCGGGACCCGTTTGGGTGTCGGGTTGCAGATCATTCTCGCGACTGTGCTCCTCGGCGCGGTGAACTACGCCGGTTTCCACTATTACCTGCGCGGGGATTGGTCGCCGAACCAGCGTTACCGTCTGAGCGAGCAGACCAAGAGCCTGATCCGCAACCTCCCCGCCCCGGTCAAGGTCTACGTTTTCTTTTCCCCCACCACCGCGGCACCCGGTTTCGAGGTCTACAGCGACGTGGTCAATTTGCTCAAAGAATACCAGTCCGCCGAGCGCAGCCGCATCACCGTGGAATACATCGACCCGATGCGCAATCTGGCCCGCGCGCGCGAACTGCAGTCGCTTCACCAGTTCGGCTCCGAGGAAAACCTGGTCATTGTCGAAACGGAGGGCCGGTCCAAACAAATCGCCGCAGTCGACATGGCCGAATACGACTACCTCCCGCAAGTCACCGGCGATCCCCCCCGCGTCATCGCGTTCAAGGGCGAGCAAATGATCACCGGCGCGCTGCTCGAGCTGCTCGAACCGGAGCAGCGGGCGGTTTACTTCCTGCAGGGCCACGGCGAACCGCCCGTGGGCGCGGACTCGCCCCTTTCCCTCCTGCAGGAATACATCGGACGGCAGGGCGTGCGGGTCGAAGGCCTCAACCTTTCCCTCGCCGGCACGGTGCCCGCCGATGCGGGCGCGGTGGTCGTCGCCGGGCCGCGCTATGATCTCACTCCCGCCTCGCTCGAGGCCCTGCGCAACTACTGGCGAAGCAACGGACGCATCATGGTCCTGCTCGACCCCGATGCCGACACCCCGTTGCTGCGCGCCTTCCTGTCCGCGGCGGGCATCACCCCGCGCAACGATCGCGTGCTGCGCACCGTGCAACTCGGATTCGCCACCGGCATCCTGCGCGACGTGGCCGGGAGCTTCGACCCGGAGAATCGAGTGACCCGCCGCCTGCACGGCGCAGAGGCCATGTTCCCGGGAGGCACCTGCTCGCTCGAGTTGGACCGCCAAACACCGGACACCACCCTCTGGCCGATGGTCACAGCGGAGGAACCGTTCTGGGGCGAAACGGAATACGTGACCGACGGCGAGAAAGGCGTGGTCTTCACCGAGGAGACCGACACCGCCGCACCGCTGGTGCTGGCCGCCATGGCCGAGCGCGGCGGCGTGGCCGACGAACAGGTCGACATCAATTCCTCGCGCCTCGTCGTCACCGGCAACAGCGCATTCGTGGCGGACGGATCAATCACCGAGCCCAACCTCGACTTTGTCCTCGGCGCGCTCAATTGGATGCTCGACCGCGGATACCTCGCGCGCGTGACGCCCAAGCCCGTGCGCACCTTCAATCTGAACCTCACCGACCTCGAGACCGGCCGCATCGCACTTTTCACCATGGTGCTCATCCCGGCCGGCGCCTTGATCGCCGGCGCCTTCGTCTGGTGGCGGCGGCGACGTTGAACCGTGAATCCGCGCGCGACCATCGCCCTCTTCATCGTCACCCTGCTCGCCGTCGGGGGTCTGGTTTACCTGCGCACCGCGTTCGATCCGACCCGCGACGCCGCCGAGAACCGGCGTTATGCCGCCGTCTTCGAACCGGGCGACGTCACGGAAATCGATCTCGTGCGCAACAACGAAACGGTCAGCCTGCGGCGGGCCGGCGGCGGCTGGCGCATCACCGCGCCGGTCGAGGATCGGGCGGATCCGGACATCGTGGACCGCCTCCTCCTGGCGATCCGTTTTCTCGATGTGCGCGACCGTCAGGCGGTGGCGGATCCGGCAGCCACACCGGAAAGCGGCTTGGCCACCCCGAGGGTGCGGATCGATTTGCGCGGGGAGGAGAACATCCGCCTCGACCTCGGTGCGGCCACCGCGCTCCCGGGCGAGATTTTCGCCCGGGTCGGCGGCCGGTCCGAAATCCTGCGCGTGCCGGACGACATCGTCGGGCAAGCCGGCGCGCCGGTGGAAAAGCTGCGCGATCCGCGGCTGACCGATCTGTCGTCCGACGACATCGAGAAGTTCACCGTGCAGCGGGCCGACGGCGAAATGACCGTGCGTCTGGAACGCGGCCGTTGGACGGTGGAAAAACCGGTGCGGGCCCAAGCCGACCCGCGCGCGGTGCGCGATTTTCTCGAGAGGCTGCTCGGCTTGGCGGTGACTTCGTTCCCGGGCGCAGTGAGCGGCGCGCCGCCGGATCCGCTGCCGGGACAATCGGCCCGCCTCGCGTTGACTCCACGCGGCGGCGGCGAGGAAATCGCCGTGGACCTGGTGAGGGAACCGGGTAGCGAAAACTTCACGGCCCGCTTCGAGCCGCGCGGCGGGGTGCTCGGCGTCGATCCGGCCGCCGCTTTGCTCTTCGACATTTCACCCGAGATGCTGCGTGACCGTTCGCTCGGCTACATCGATCCCGACACCATCGATCGCATCGTCATCGAGGGCGATGGACAGACGGTGTCCATCGTGCGGCGCGACGAAAAGTGGATCACCGTGGAAGACGAGCGCGTCATCGAGCCCGGCCTCGTCGGCGGCCTTGTCGATGCCTTCAACGAAACACGTGTCGTGTCCTTCGCCACCGCGGCCGGCGGGGACGAAACCGGTCTCGACCAACCGCGCCTGCGCCTGCGCTTCTACGCCTGGCTCTCCGAAAACACGGCCGAGGAACCGGCGGGAGGTCACCTCTTGGCCGGCGCCGATTTCGGGTTGGCCGCGGCGGACGGAAACGTCTTTGCCCGGGTCGAGGGGTCGGACGAAAAAGTCACCGTGCCGCGCCAGCTGGACACCCAAATTTCCGAGTTGGCCGGCGTTTCCCCCGCGCCTCCCGCGGCGCCCGCGGCACCGCCCGAGGTCACTCCGCAAGACTGACCAGCGCGCGCTGTCCCGCATCCCGCACCTCGACCACGCGGCACCCGTAGATGTCGGAAAGGATGGCCGGTTGCATGATTTCCGCAGCGGGACCGCAGGCGCGGAGAAGACCCCCGGAGAGAAGAGCAACTTCGTCGGCGTAATGCGCCGTGAGGTTGAGGTCATGCAGGATGGCGAGCACGGCATGGCCGGCGCGCGCCAGGCGCCGCGCTTCGCCGAGCAGCTCGTGCTGGTGCGCGGGATCAAGACTCGACACGGGCTCGTCGAGAAGAAGCACGCCCGCGTTGCCCGCACCGGCAATCTGGGCAACCGTCCGGGCGAAAGCCACCCGCTGCCATTCGCCACCGGAAAGCCGCGTGCAATCGCGTCCGGCAAGGTCGGCCAAATTCATCTGCTCGAGCATGGCCCATGCCACGTTCCTTGCCTCTTCGTCGGCTCCACGCACCACGCGCCCGAGCTCGACGGCCTCCAGGACGGTCATGCCGGACGGGCGCGAGTTGTCCTGACGCATGACAGCGCAGCAACGAGCGCGATCGGCGGGGCGGTAAGCGCCGACCTCCCGGCCGTTGAGCAAGACGCGTCCGGAGTCCGGCCTCCACAGACCGGACATGATGGAAAGCAGGGAAGATTTGCCCGCGCCGTTGGGTCCGATCACGGCGAGGAAGCAACCCGGCTTCACCGAAAGCGAAACGCCGTCGAGTATGCGGCGTGTCTCGCGCGCCAGCGTGACGTCTTCCGCAACCAAGGATGGAACGCTTCGGTTCATCACGCAGACCACGAGGACGGACGACGCAGCAGCCAGAGAAAGAACGGTCCGCCGATCGCCGCGGTGAGGATGCCAACCGCCAACTCGGCCGGTGCAGCCAAGGTGCGCGCCCCGAGATCGGCCAGCACGAGAAGCATGCCACCGAGGAGCAGGGCACCGGGAAGGACCACGCGATGGAGTCCGCCGAGGAGCAAGCGCGCCATGTGCGGAGCGACCAACCCGATGAAGCCGATGGTGCCGGCAAAAGCCGTGGCGGCCCCGACAAGGAGAGCCGCGGCAACAATGGTTTCGACCCGCACGCGCGCGACGGAAATTCCGAGGTGCGCTGCTTGGTCTTCGCCGAGTTGCAGAGCGTCGAGTGGCCGTGCGTTGCGCCAGAGGAGGCCGAGGCCCACGGCAAGGAAGACGAACAGGACAAGAACCTGCGGCCATTGCGCCGAGGCGCAGCTGCCGAGCGTCCAGAAGGTCATGGAACGCAGCGCATCATCGCTGGCCGAAAAAAGAAAAAAGCCGAGCACGCTGCCGATCATGGCGTTGAGCGCGACCCCGGCGAGGATCAGCTTGGCCGTGCCCCCGGCGGCGAACCCGGTGTTGAAAAGGCCGAGCACGATGACGGCCAACCAACCGCCGGCAAAAGCCGCGACCGGCAGCAGCCAACCGCCGAGCAAGCCCTGCCATCCGAAATAAAAACAGAGCACCGCCCCGAGCGCCGCCCCGGCACTCACACCGATGAGCGCGGGATCGGCCAACGGATTGCGGAAAAGCCCCTGCACTCCCGCCCCGGCCAAGGCCAACGACGCGCCGACCAAGGCGGCGAACAAAACGCGCGGCATGCGGATATCCCAAAAAACCGCCCGCACCACGTCGGGGGTTTCGCCGGAGCCGCTGAGAAGTTTCCAGAGGTCGGACGGACCAATGGTCACCGCGCCGAGCGCCGAGGCGGCCACGAGGACCACAGGAAAAAACGCGGCCAGCAACCAGAACCGCTTTTGCACCCGCCCGCGACGCCGGGCGTCGTCCTCGCGCGCGGGGTTCACGGCTGCCGCAAAATCGCGGCCACTTCGGTCGCGGCGGACGGCGTGCGCGGCCCGAAGCCGAGGAACGCGGCATCGTCGACACGGATGACGCGCAATTCCCGGCCGGCCGCCGAGGCGCCAAGGCCGGGCACGCTGGCCAAGAGTTGCGCGTCGTCGCCGCCTACGCTCTCGGACACTATGACAAAGTCCGGCGTGGCTGCGGCGAAAATCTCCGCGGAGAGCGGTTTGTAGCCGCTGAAGCCGGCACAGATGTTGCGTCCGCCGCTGGCTTCGATCATGGCGTGCGCCGCCGTGTCGTTGCCCGCGGCCATAAGATTGCCGCCGTGGCGGGCGAGAAGGAAGACGACACCGGGCCTCTGATCATCAGGACCGGCTGTGGCCGCTCGGAGGGTCTGCACATCGGCTTCCACCTTGGCGACGAGCTGCTCGCCTTCGTCGACGCGACCGGTGGCCGCGGCGACGGCGCGGATTTTATCGTCGATATTGTCGAGCGAATGACCGTTGGGAATGGCAACCACCTCGACACCGGCAGCACGGATCTGCTCTAGCACCGGCGGCGGCCCGGCTTCGCCGGAAACAAGGACGAGGTCGGGCTTCTGGGAGAGAATGCCTTCGGCGCCGAGCATGCGGACGTAGCCGACATCGGGTTTGTCACCCATTCCCTCGATCTCTTTGCCCGAGGTGTCGACCGCCACGATTTGCGGCGCGAGGCCGAGGGCTGCCGCGATTTCCGTCACCGCCGCACCCGCCGTGACCAGACGCGGCGACTCGGCGCGCGCGGTGAGCGCGGAGAAGAGCACGGCCAGAATGGTCGCGGAGCGGATCATGGGATGACGCAGGCGCCTCGTCAGGCCGCGTGGATTTCGTCGTCGAGGGCGGAGATGGCGTCGAAGGTGTCCTGCGCGGCTTTGACCATGACGTCCTGCTCCTCGGACGACCAATCGATGGCGTTCATATCCTCGCGGAATTTCATCCAGAGCCCGCGCTGCGCATCGCCGTGCGGATCGAGGTATTTCATGCCTTCCATGTCGGTCTTGCCCCAGGCTTTGCCGAGGGAACGGGCGATAAAGCGCGCGCCGTTCTTGCTGCCTTCGAAAACGTAGTAAATGCCCATAAGCACGGCCGGCGACGGCGCGTTGCGGATGGTATCGACCAGATTTTGCGCGCCCTTGAGCGGCTTGATCGTGGAGGTGTCGACGCCGAGGTGCGAGAGATCCGCCTCGAGGTTGGCCGTCTGGTAGAGGCCGGGCAAACCAAGATGGGAAAGACGATGGTCCTCTTCGAGCACGCGGTCGGTCGCGGACTCCAGCTCGCGATGGATGAGCCAGCGCTGGGCGAGATATTCTTTGTATTGGTCGTGCGCGATGGAACCGGCGACAAGCGCGGCCTCGAGCGGCTTGGATTCGGCGATGGCATGCTGCTCGGCCGTCTCGGCCTTGAGCCGGCCCATGATGCCGGTGGGAGCGGTGGCTGTAGTCATAATAAGCGGTGGTGGGTTGAGGTTGGTCAGTTGCTCAGAGTGAATGCGGGATTATCCTCTTGGGCAGCCCGGCGACTCCAGAGACGCATGTCGCGCAGTTCTTCTATGGTCAGTAAACGAGTCGAACCGTCAAGGAAAGCAGCAATCGCTTTGCCGCCATGGCGCGGATGCACGTGGCCGTAACTTCCGGGATCGGAATCGTCGGTCCAATCTGCCCCACTCCAACTGGAACCCATACCGCCGGGAGCGTTGACATACTCATAGCCGTCAATGTCGCTGGTGCCCGCGCTAACGAACGCGATTATGGAGTGATCCGATTGGGCAACGGAACGGATGGAATCGGCGTAAGGTCCGTTTGTCACAGCCTCGCCGTTCTTTTTGATCCGGCCACCGACGAAGTAACGATTGATTCCGAAGGAAGGAAACGCGCTTACTCCGTAGTCAAACATCGTGCCGGAGGGGCTTGAAAGGTTCATCACTTTCATGAGTTGCTCCTTGTTTTTTCCGACCAGCAGAGCGCTCTCGATGGCGTAATTGAAGTAGGGAGCAAGCCTGAAGGGATAACGGGCACGGGCTTGCGAATGCACGGACTTGCCATCGGCGTTGAGCACCTCGTCTTTCCCCGCCGCCTCATTCAATGCAGCCATGAACTTGCCGCCGTTATCAGCGGTTGCTGCCTGGTAGGCTGAGACCAGCGTTTTTGCGGCGTTAACCTCCGCAGCGGTGTTCGCCTTGTCTCCGGCGGACAAAAGAGCCGCGCTGCCGATACCGGCCAGCACGGCCAAGATGGCGATAACGACAAGCAGCTCGATGAGGGTGAAGCCGTGGTTGGATGCGTTTGGTCTTTTCATGGTTTCGTCGGGTATGAGAGTCGGAAAAACAGGCCGCGCTCCCAGCTGGCACGGTGGTCGCCGGATTTGGTGAAGGTGACAGAAAACTCACCGCTTGCCGAGTAGACGGGCGCGGAGTGCGGCGTCCAGCTGTTGGTCTCGGCGAGGTTGTCGGTGAACTCGATGTTCAGCCACGTGGCCGGAGTAGAAACGAAGGCGTGTGTCACCGCAGTGATGGATCCGTTGTATTCCGGAGTCCCCGAAAGGTGCGCCCGGATCGAAGGTGCAACGGCTTTTCCGGCAACGGCAACCACGTTGCTACCAGCCGTCGAATCCGAGGAGACGTTGATTGAGCCGCTAAAATCACCGGCGGCTTCCGGCACGAAACTCACGGCGATGTCGCGGCTTCCGCCGGAGGCAATGCTGCTGCCGGCGGTTTCGCCGGAAAATCCGGGCGGATAGGAAATGCCGGTTATATTGAGCGGCGAGTTGCCGGTGTTGTGAATGGTCAACGTCAGCATCACGGTGCTTCCCACAGGCGAGGAGCCAAAATCGAGCGATACAGGCATGCTGATGATGCGCGTCGCCGCGGCGGTGCCCGTGCCGCTGGCGGAGATGGTGTTCGCACCGCTAGTGCGGTCGGAATTCACGGTGATTGTGCCGCTGTAGGGCTGGGCCAAAACCGGGGAGAAAGTCACGGTAACGTTGCGCGAAGCGCCAGCGGCGATGCTCCCGCCGCTCCAATTGCCGCTGAAGCCGGAGGGATAATTAATGCTCGTGATATTGAGCGTCGAGTTGCCGGAGTTGGCGATAGTCAGGGTGCGGATCGAGGTCGTATTGACCGCGACATTGCCGAAAGACATATCACCGGAGAGTCCGATAATCCGCGTGGCAGAGACACCACTGCCGCTCACCGCGATCGTGTTTGTTCCTCCCGTGGCATCGGAGGACACCACAATATTGCCGTTCAACGTCGTCGCGGCGGTCGGACTGAAGGTGACGGTCACATTTTGCGAGGAGCCCGCCGCGATGGCACCGCTGCTCCAGTTTCCGGACAACCCGGCGGGGAAAGTTATACCGGAAACGTTGAGCGGCGCGTTGCCGGTGTTGGCGATGGTCAGCGCGCGCGTAACGGTGGACCCGGCGATCACTTGGCCAAAGGCCATGTTGCCACTCAAACCAATGACCCGTGTGTCGGTGTCTGCATCGAACACGCTCGAGGTGTAAGTCGCGGAACTTTGGTCCAGCCGCATCGCGTAAATCTGGGCGTGGGTGACGGCACTGAAATCGATTTGGATGGAGTTGATGGGGCCAAGCCCGCTGACATCCCATTGGAAACCCCAAGTGTTGACATAAACCGGCTCATCAAGGCCCGTTTCCGGACTTTCGAAGGTTCCATTTTGATACCTATCGATGGTCACCGGGGTGAGAGACGCGACACCAACGGCACCGCCGTTCACCTTGAGAACGGGAGCGCCCCCGGGACTGAAGAAATCATATCCCTCCGCCTCACCGATTTGGATTTGCAGCACCACCGTCTTCACTCCGCCGAGCGGCGTCGGGTCAGCCACACGCAGGGTCCCACCGAGAGCATTGGGCACCTGCTCGAAGCTAAAGAAGTAGAGCGTCTCCTCCGCGGGGTAAGCGCCACCCGTGCCGTCAGCAGCAGTAGCCAGTCGCGTGATTTCGGCATCGCCAGATCCGGGCGCGGCAGAGTCGATGGCACGCGGCCAATCGGGTGTCCCGGGAAAGCCGGGGAAATCGGTATAGGTATAGCGGGAAAGGTCGGTCCAGCCGTCATAGGACGTGGTGCCAGCTAGACCGGGATTCACCAACTGGGCGTTAGCCACGGACAGAAAAGCAACGAAAACCGTCCCGGCACAGAGCAAGAGGCGGTTGAGCCGCAGCGAGGATTGGTGGCGAATGTTCAAGATCCAATAAGTGGCTTCCGGCGAAGACCGTAGCGACGCACCAAAAACAATGCTCCCAAGCCTGCGGCAACCAGCCCCAGCGTCCCGGGCTCAGGCACGGTGGCCACTCGGTCCAAGGACACATCATAAGTTTGTCCCGCTGTGCTCGGGTCTTGAGTCGTGGACAAAACGATCTGAACGTTTTGGATCCCGTTGAAAACGGTCGCGAAGGTGCCCGCTCCGTAGGATTGGAATGACGTCGGCGAGTTAGCGATCGGAAGGTTGAGTTGGAACCACGCACCCGGAGCCACGCTGAAGTCGACGCTGCTACCGGCACGACCGGAGCCCGCGTCCAAACGAGCGTAGAAGTTGAGGGCGACAGGGGCGTTGTGGGAAAGGTAGGCGCTGAAAGTGCTCACGCCTCCGCTGATCCAGTCACCGACAAACGCATCCCCACTGGCATCGGCGGAGCCATTGCCGCGGAAGACAATGGTTCCGAATCCTCCGGCGGAGATAGCACCGGGGGCCGAGATATAACCCCCGCCATCAACACCACCCGTGGCCGACCAAGTCGGTGCAGCGCTTGATCCGTCGAGCCAGTTCGCGGCACCTGAGGTGAAATCCTCGGTAAAGGGCACGATGAGAGCTTGAGCGGAGACCAAGCTTGCCATGAAGGCAAGAGGAACGAGGAAGAGGCGCGTGAGCATAAGATGAGGTAATAGTTCGCACAATCGGTGCAGACTTCCAAATGGTC
>CAYQMP010000011.1:0-14512 GCA_964418615.1 uncultured Chthoniobacter sp.
GAAGGATTTGGATTATCGGCCGGTGTGCTGTGGGTAGGGACATGCGGCTCGCGTGTCCGTTGGAAAGGGAACGGACGAGCGAGCCGCTCGTCCCTACCTGAGGCGGTGACTTGGTGTCAGACCGTCCTCACCGCCCGCCGCCGCGCACCGCGGCGATGTAATCGCGGGCTGCTTGGACGAGGGGTGCGGCCAGTTCGGCGCGGGGAACGGCGAATTTCGGACGGAACCAGGGGAAGAGTCCGACCAGATCGTGCAGGACGAGGATTTGGCCGTCGCAACCGTCGCCGCTGCCGATGCCGATCGAGGGAATATGCAAGGACGGTGTGATCTCGGCGGCGAGTCCCGGGATGACGATTTCCATGACCACGGCAAAGGCGCCGGCTTGCTGCACCGCCTCGGCGTCGCGACGGATTTCGGCCGCCTCTTCCGGTGTGCGGCCTTTGATTTTGTATCCGCCTTCCTCGCGGATGTGCTGCGGGAGCATGCCGATGTGGGCGAGCACGGGGATGTCGGCGGCAACCAAAGCGCGGATCTGCGGGGCTACGGCGGCGCCACCTTCCAATTTGACCGCCTGCGCGCCGGCCTCGAGCAAGCGCCGCGCGTTGGCTGTCGCTTCCGCAGGTGTGTCATAGGTCCCGATGGGCAAGTCGGCCACGACCAAGGTATTCTTCGCGCCGCGGGCCACGGCGCCGGTGTGGCGCACCATGTCGTCGAGGGTGACGGAGGTGGTGTCGGGGTAGCCCAGGACGACCATGCCGAGCGAGTCGCCGACGAGGATGAGGTCGAGCCCCGCTTCGTCGAGCAGGCGCGCGGTGGGATAGTCGTAAGCGGTGAGGGCCGCGATCTTGTGTCCGGCGCTCTTGTGCGACCGGAACCGTTGGGCGATTGGGTTCATGCGGCGATGGGAACGACCAATTTCGCGCCGATTGCCGCAGGCGGCAAGCCCGTCCGTCTCACCACGAAAAGGCTGCCGGGCGGACAGCAGGCGCTGGGGGAAGGAGAGTGAGAAGGTCCGCTACGCTGCGTGTCTCTCCGGGCAACAGCAAATCGGGTCGAACGTCGGCCAGCGGTTGCAGGACGAAGCGGCGGCTGGTCAGACGCGGATGGGGAACGGTCAGCCTTTCGGTCCGGATGATCCGGTGGCCGACATAAAGGACGTCGATGTCGATGGGGCGCGGCGCGTTGCGTCCGCGTTGCGCTGGGCGTCCGAGTTGCCTCTCGAACTCATCGGCCCGGGCGAGGAGATCTTCCGGTGGCAGCGAGGTGACGATCTCCATGACCGCATTGAGAAATGGCGCGGAGCCGGGCGGACAGTCGACCGGATCGGTTTCGTAAACGGGCGAGAGGGCCGGAGGTTTCCCGCCTTCGTGCAGCGCGGCGAGAAAGTCGCGGGCGGCGCGCAGGTGCGAACCGCGGTCGCCGAGGTTGGAACCCAAGGCGAGGCCGACGGGCACGGGTCCGGTTGATTTCTCGGCCATGCCCGCAGGTTAGGCATTCTCCGGGGCTGGGGACAGAATGATCGGGGGCGGTTTGCCGGGGCGGGGAGGCCGTGTTAGTGAAGGGGTCATGCATCGATGGTTTGTTGTTCTTCCCGCTGCGGCGGCGATGGTTTCTGCCGCTTTCGCGCAGGACGACGAGGATGTTTCACCCTACAAGGAGATGAAGACGCTGGCCCGCGCCGTCGAGTTGATCCGTCAGGACTATGTGGACGAGGACAAGACGGAATACGAGGAACTCATCTACAGCGCGTTGCGCGGCATGCTCGAGGAACTGGATCCGCACAGCGACTTCATGGATCCGAAAGACTTCAAGGGGATGCAGGAGGACACGCGGAGTGAGTTCGGAGGCCTCGGTGTCGTGGTCACGCGCAAAGACGATCGTCTGACCATCGTGGCCCCGATGGAAGGGACCCCTGGTTTTCGCGCCGGGCTTTTGCCGGGTGATGTCCTCTTGGAAATTGACGGGCAATCGGCCGAGAGAATGTCGCTGCGTGATGCGGTCGACAAATTGCGCGGCGAACCGGGTACCCCGGTCAAACTTGCCGTGGCGCGCGAGGGAGAGGGCGAGGCGATCGAATTGGAAATCGAGCGCGAGGTGATCAAGGTCCCGAGCGTGCGCGGCGCCAAGATCCTCGAGAGCGAGGGTCCGCGCATCGGCTACGTGCGCGTCACGCAATTCAGCGAACCGACGGGCAAAGAGTTTGCCCGCGCCTTGGCCGACTTGGAGAAGGAGGGCATGGATGCGCTGGTCATCGATCTGCGTTTCAATCCCGGTGGTCTCCTCGGCAGTGCGGTCGAGGTGGCCGGCGAGTTTCTTCCCGGTGGCGCGTTGGTCGCCTACACGGAAGGCCGCTCGGCCTCCGCCGCCCGGCGCTACACCGCACCGGGCAAAGGGGGCAAGCCACGCACCTATCCGGTGGCGGTGCTGGTCAATGGTTCCAGTGCGAGCGGCGCGGAAATCGTGGCCGGGGCCCTCAAAGATTCCGGCCGCGCTCTGCTTGTCGGCGAAACGACCTTCGGCAAAGGTTCGGTGCAGAGCGTGGTTTCGTTGCCTGACGGTTCGGCGGTGCGCTTGACCACGGCGAAATATTTCACCCCGGGCAAACAGCCGATCCACGAGAAAGGCGTGGCCCCGCATGTCAGTGCCCCGATGTCCTCCGAGGACGAGGCGCGCTTGCTCGCCCTGCGCCGGCAGGAGGAATTGCCGGAGGGAACGGCACGCGAGGAAATCGAACCGGTCGAGGACGTTCCGCTGCAGCGCGCCGTCGATGCATTGCGTGGCGTGCTGCTCCACGCGAGGGAGGGGACGGAGGAGCCGTCCGGCGAGGGTTGAGTGCGCCTCTTCTGCTCGCGCTGGAGACCTCATGCGACGAGACCGCCGCGGCGGTGATGGAAGGAACCTGCACCCTGCGTTCCAGCATCGTCGCTTCGCAGGCTGCGCTGCACGCGGCCTATGGCGGCGTGGTTCCCGAGGTGGCGTCGCGCAACCATTTGGCCCACGTGCGCGGGGTGGTCACGCAGGCTTTGTCCGAGGCGGGTGTCGGTTTGTCCGCGGTGGATGTTTTCGCCGGAACAACGGGTCCGGGTTTGGCCAGTGCGCTGCTCGTCGGGGCGGCCACGGCCAAAGGTCTGGCCTTGGCCACGGAAAAGCCGTTCCTCGCGGTCAATCACATCGAGGGGCACCTGCTCTCGCCGTTTTTCGGGCGCGAAGCGGTGCCGCCTTGCGTCGCGTTGGTGGTCAGCGGGGGACACACCTTGCTGGTCGATGTGGAAGGCGTCGGGCGTTACCGTCTGCTCGGACGCACGCTCGATGACGCGGCAGGCGAGGCATTCGACAAGGTGGCCAAACTCCTCGGGCTCGGCTATCCGGGCGGTCCGGAAATCGAGGCCCGGGCGCGCGAGGGCAACGCGTCGCGCTTCGATCTGCCGCGGAGCATGCAGTGTTCCGGCGACCATAATTTCAGCTTCAGCGGATTGAAAACCGCGGTGCGTTACCTCCTGCCGCAAACCACGCCCGCGGATCTGTGCGATCTTTGCGCGGCGTTCCAAGCTGCGGTGGTCGAGGTGCTGGCCAGCAAGGCGGTGCATGCTGCGCGGGTGTGCCGCCGCGATCTTATTGCGGTCAGTGGCGGCGTTGCCTGCAATGCCGCGCTTCGCGAGCAGTTGACAAGCGAAGCCGTTGGCAAGGGTTTGGAAGTGGTCTTCGCCGAGCCCCGGCTTTGTGCGGACAACGCAGCCATGATCGGCTACGCGGCCGCCCAGCGCTGGCAGGCGGGGCAGCGGTCCTCCATGGCGGAGGATATTTTCCCGACTTTGGGCGATAATTTGTTCGCTCTCGGCTGATTTTGGCGCGGAAATTGCTTGCAGGAGAGCGAGAAGCCGGGCGTGGTAGTGCCAATGTCCGGTCTCCAACAAAGCGCGCACCTCTCACAGCAGCAGGTGCTCTCGCCGCAGATGCGGCAAAGTCTGGAAATTCTCCAAGCTACGGCCCTCGAGTTGCAGCAAATGGTGCGTCAGGAAATCGAGACCAATCCGGTGCTCGAAGAGGAGGTGCCGGAGGAGGAGGCGCCGGCCGAGGACGCGGCCGAGGAGAGCGAGGACGAATTCGACGAATTGCGCCAGTTGGAGGAAGACTGGTCGGATTACTCGGCGGACGGTGCGCAGAATGTGGATGCGGCGGCCGAGGCGCGGCGCCGGCAATTTCTCGAGGGAGTGACCCCGCCGGAAACTTTGGCCGGGCATTTGGAAAAGCAACTGAGCCGTCTGGCTTTGGATCCGGTGCAGCGCCGTATCGCGACTTTGCTGGTGGGAAATCTCAACGAGGACGGTTACCTCGCGGCCACCCCCGAAGAAGTGGCCGACGAGGCCGGCGCGGAAACCGCCGAGGTCATCGAGGTGTTGCACATGCTGCAGACATTGGATCCACCCGGCGTGGGGGCGCGGGATTTGGCGGAATGCCTCCGCCTCCAGCTGGCGCGGCGCGGCGAGGGGCAAAGTCTCGCTGCCCGCATCGTCGAGGGGCACCTTGATCTGCTCGGGCGGAAAAAGTTCACGGAAATCGGGTCCGCCTTGCGTGTCCCGCAGGACGAAGTGCGCGAAGCCGGGGCGCTCATTGCCACCCTCAATCCCAAACCCGGCCGTGCTTTCGCCGGGGAACTGGCGCAGGTGCTGGCCCCGGACGTGGTCATCGAGAGGGTGGGCGAAGAGTTTGTCGTGTCCCTCGTGCGCGACAGCGTCCCGCAATTGCGCATCAGCCGCACTTACCGCGATCTGCTCGGCGAGGCGGCGGGTGCGGCCGAGGTGCGGACTTATTTGCGGGACAAAATCCGCGGGGGAAAATTCCTGATCAAGAGCATCCAGCAGCGCCAGCAGACCATCCTGTCCATCGCCCGGGAAATCGCCGTGCGCCAACGCGCCTTCCTCGAGGAGGGCGTTTCCGCGCTGGCGCCCATGACCATGGCGCAGGTGGCCGAGGCGGTCGGGGTGCACGAGACCACGGTGAGCCGGGCCATCGCGGGCAAGACGGTGGCCACGCCGCAGGGTGTCTTCGAAATGAAATTTTTCTTCACCAGCGGTTATCGTGCGGCGGACGGCGCCGCGGTGAGCAGCACGAGCGTGAAGGACGCCATCGCTGCTCTCATCCGTGCCGAGGATCCGCTCAAGCCGCTGAGCGACCAACAGATCGTGCAGAAACTCTCGGCCGACGGGCTCGCCGTGGCCCGGCGCACCGTGGCCAAATACCGCGAGGCACTGGGGATCCTGCCCAGCCATTTGCGAAAATCCTTTTGAGCGGCGCGCCGCGCGAGAAGAATGGATTTGTCATGCCGAACTTGAATGAAGAAACCGTGCGCGAGGCCCTGCGCGCCGTGAAGTATCCGGGCTTCAGCCGCGACATCGTTTCGTTCGGCTTGGTCGAAGCCGCCGAAGTGCGGGGCGACGAAGTTTTCGTCAAGTTGTCCCTCGCGGTCGAGGATCCCAAAATCGCCCAGCAGATCCACCGCGGATGCATGGAGGCGCTCTCCGCCGTTCCCGGCGTGCGCACGCCGCATGTCCTCATCGATTTGAAAAAGCCGCCCGCGGCCGCCTCGCCGGGAGCGACCAACATCGGAGGCGTGAAGCATGTCATCGCGGTGGCCAGCGGCAAGGGCGGGGTGGGCAAGAGCACGGTGGCTTCCAATTTGGCCCAGGCCCTCAGCCTGAGCGGCGCGCGCACGGGTCTGTGCGATTGCGATCTTTACGGTCCGAGCATCGCCCTGATGTTCGGCACGAGCGAGCAACCGACGGCGACCGAAGACAACCGGATCGTGCCGGTCGAGCGCTACGGGCTGAAGTTGATGTCCATGGGATTCCTCACCGACCCCGACACGCCGGCCGTGCTGCGCGGACCGATGGTCACGCGCTACACCCAACAATTCCTGCGTCAGGTCGATTGGGGCGGTCTCGATTACCTCATTCTCGACCTGCCGCCCGGCACGGGCGACATCCAACTCACCGTGGTCCAGACCGTGGCTTTGGCCGGGGCGGTGGTGGTGACCACGCCGCAGGAGGTAGCGCTCATCGATGCACGCAAGGCGGTCGCCATGTTCGAGAAGACCAACGTGCGCGTGCTCGGCATTGTCGAGAACATGAGCTACTTCCTCTGTCCTTCGGACGGCAAACGTTATGACATTTTCGGATCCGGTGGCGGGCAGCGCGAAGCCGACCGCCTCGGCGTGCCTTTGCTTGGCGAGGTGCCCATCGACATAGCCACCCGCGAGGCCGGCGACACGGGGATGCCTTTGGTTGCGCGTGCGCAGGACAGCGCGGTCGGGAAGGAATTCATGAAAATTGCCGGTTCTTTGCGCGCCGAATTGGAGAAGGCATCCGCCGCGGCGGCATCCGCGTAAAATATTGCGTCCCCCGAATTTTGTTTGTCGTCCTTCCCACCCCTGAACCTTGACTCCCCACAACGCCATGGTTATTTTCCCTACTATGAACTCCTCCCACGACGAGGGTGTGTCCCTCGTTCGTAACTCCACGCTCTACCGGGAATTCCTCGCCGAGCGCGAAGAGATCCTGCGCCACAAATGGATCGAAAGCGAGAAGGCGGGTCACGATATCGGTTTTGAAAAGGCGCTTCTCGACTGGGTCATGCGGCATCGCGGCGGTTGGCGCGAAAATCGCGGCCGTTCTCCCCGGGCCGGCGTGGCTGCGGGGGTGAATTGATCAATCTGCTGCTGACGCCGCTTCGGCGATTGTGGCAGTATCTCGCGGCATGAGCCGCGCCGGGACCGACAAGGAACTGATCGATCGCGGCGCATTGCAAACGGCTGTCGTCCGCCTCGCCGGTGAAATTGCCGCGGAGTTGAAGGATGCCGGACCCGTTTTCCTGGCAGGAATTCCGACCAGGGGAGTCAATCTCGCCGCCCGTTTGGCCGGCGAACTCGAGCAGCAGGGTTTTGCCTGCCGTCAGGGCGCGGTCGATATTTCCATGTATCGCGATGACCTCGGCTTGCGCGAGGGAGTGGCGCCCTTGCGGGGCACCGAATTGCCGATGGACATCGACCACTGGAACGTGGTTCTGGTCGACGACGTCCAGCACACGGGCCGCACCGCGAGGGCGGCCATCGACGCCGTGCTCGCCTTCGGTCGTCCCCGCCGGATTCTTTACGCGGTGCTGGTCGACCGCGGCGGACGCGAACTCCCCGTGCGGCCCGACTTCACCGGCATCGCCCTGAGCGTGGAACCCGGCAGTCGCGTGCGCGTGCGGTTGGCCGAAACCGACGACGGTGTGGAGGGGGTTTACGAATCATGAAGTGGACGCGCAAAGATCTCATCGCGCTCTCCGACCTCTCCGCGGAGGAAATCAGCTTCATTCTCGATACGGCCGCCGAATTCAAAGGGGTGGGCCAGCGCCGCTTGAAAAAAGTGCCGAGTTTGCGCGGCAAAACGCTGGTCAACTTCTTCGTCGAAGCCAGCACGCGCACCCGCACCTCGTTCGAACTCGCCGCGGTGCGCCTCAGTGCCGACGTGGTCAACATCGCGGCCAACACCTCGAGCCTGTCCAAAGGCGAGAGCCTCAAAGACACGGCGAAAAATCTCGAGGCGCTGGCTGCCGATCTCATCGTGCTCCGCCACTCGGCAGCCGGAGCGCCGCAATTCCTCGCCGAGCGCCTCCGCGCCGGAGTGATCAACGCCGGCGACGGTTCGCACGAGCACCCGACGCAAGGTCTGCTCGACGTCTTTACCATCCGCGAGCGACTCGGCCGCATCGACGGTGTCAAAGTCGGCATCGTCGGGGACATCCGCTTCAGCCGCGTGGCGCGGTCGAATATCCAAGCTCTGACCAAACTCGGCGCGCAGGTCACGCTGATCGGTCCGCCCACCCTCGTGCCCCGCGAGTTCGCGCGCCTCGGGCTGCGGCTCAGCCATTCTCTGGACGAACTGGTCGGGGAGCTTGATGTGATCAATCTGCTCCGCATCCAGCACGAGCGGCAAAAAGCCGGGTATTTTCCGGGCACCGGAGAATACGCATCGCTCTTCGGCCTCAATGCCGCGCGGGCGGCGCGGCTCAAGCCCGGGGCGCTGGTCATGCATCCCGGTCCGATCCACCGCGGTGTCGAACTCGACGGCTCGGTGGCCGACGGTCCGCACAGCGTGATTCTCGATCAAGTGACCAACGGTCTGGCCGTGCGTATGGCGGTGCTTTATTTGTGCGGCTCGGTGCCGCCGAAGGAGGAAGCATGAGCCATTCGGTGAACATTCGTGGCGGACGGATCATCGATCCGGCGAGCGGACGCGACGAGGTGGCCGACCTTTTTGTCGTCGACGGAAAATTCGCTGCCACGCCCGCGCCGGATGCGTCGGAGGTCGACGCCCGCGGACTGGTCGTCTGCCCGGGCCTCATCGACATGCATGTGCATTTGCGCGAACCGGGTCAGGGAGCCAAGGAAACCATCGCGACCGGCACGCGGGCCGCGGCGGCCGGCGGGTTCACCACCGTGGTGGCCATGCCGAACACCAATCCGGTGGCCGACCATCCGGGCATCATTGCCTGGATGGAAGAACGCGCTGCCGAAGTGGGGGTGGTCAACGTTTTCCCCACCGGCGCCATCACCGTGGGTTCGGCCGGCGAGCAGCTTGCCCCGATCGGCGCCATGGCGGCGGCGGGGATTGTCGCGGTGACCGACGACGGACGTTGCGTGCAGAGCCACGAAGTGATGCGCCGTGCCGCGGAATACGCCGGCATGTTCGGGCTTCCGATCTTGGACCACTGCCAAGACGCCTCGCTGGCCGGGGCCGAGGCCGTCATGCACGAGGGCTTCTGGAGCACGATGCTCGGTCTGCCCGGTTGGCCGCGCATGGCGGAGGAAATCATCGTGGCGCGCGACGCCATGCTCTCGGCCGCGACCGGCACGAAGATCCATTGCCAGCATCTGTCGTCCGCGGGCAGCGTGCGCCTCCTGCGCGAAGCCAAGGCGCAGGGTATCGCCTTGAGCGGCGAGGTTTGTCCCCACCATATTGCCCTGACCGACGATGCTTTGCAGGGCTATGACACCAATTTCAAAATGAATCCGCCCTTGCGCGAGCAGAGCGATATCGACGCCCTCTTGGGCGGGATTGCCGACGGCACGATCGAGATCCTCGCCACCGATCACGCCCCGCATGCGCCCTACGAAAAAGAAGTCGAATTTGCCGCGGCACCTTTCGGCATCGTCGGCCTGGAGACGGCGGTCGGCATTTTCTGCGAGGTCTTGCTCCACCGGCACAAGGTGGTGGACCTGCCGCGCTTGGTCGCCATGTTGACGATCCATCCGGCGCGCCTGCTCGCCCTCGACCGCGGCACACTGGCGGAGGGAGCGGCGGGTGATGTCACCATCCTCGATCCGGACCGCGAGTGGACGGTGGACAAGGAGCTGTTCGCCTCGAAGGGGCGGAACACGCCGTTCCACGGCTGGAAACTGCGGGGACGTGCGGTGCGCACCATCGTCGCCGGCAAGACGGTTTGGGAAGTTTCCGCGTGAATAGCCACTTTGAAGTTCTGGCCGCGGATGCGTCGAGCGCCGGCCGTCGGGGAAGGCTTCGCACGCGGCGCGGCACGATCGAGATGCCGATTTTCATGCCGGTGGGCACGCAAGGAACGGTCAAAGCGGTCAGCCCGCGCGAATTGCACGAGCTGCGCGCCCAGATCATCCTCGGGAATACCTATCATCTTTTCGTCCGCCCGGGGTTGGAGGTCATCCGCAAGCTCGGCGGTTTGCACAAATTCATGGGCTGGGACGGCCCGATCCTGACCGACAGCGGGGGATTCCAAGTTTTCTCCCTGGCCAAGCTGCGCAAAATCACGCCGGAGGGCGTCCATTTCCAGAACCACCTCGACGGCACGCCGTGCTTCATCGGCCCGGAGACGTCGATGGAAATCCAGCACACGCTGGGATCGGACATCGTCATGGCCTTTGACGAATGCCCGCCGCATCCGTGCACGCACGAGGAGGCGGCGCGGAGCCTCGAACTGACCCTCGGCTGGGAGCGTCGCTGTCTCGATTGGTGGGCGGCGCGGGCGGAGGAGGGCGGACGTCCGTTGCTTTTCGGCATCGTGCAGGGCTCGTCCTACGCCGACTTGCGGGAAAAATCGGCCCGTGCCTTGGTCGCCATGGGCTGGGACGGTTATGCGGTCGGCGGGGTCAGCGTGGGGGAACCGGAAGCCGAAATGATGGCCGCGGTGGAATATGCCGTGCCGCATTTGCCGGCGGATCGCCCGCGCTACGCCATGGGCCTCGGCACCCCGCCGCAGTTGGTCGAGATGGTGGCGCGGGGGATCGACATGTTCGACTGCGTGCTGCCGACACGGGTGGCGCGCAACGGGACGGCTTTCACTGCGGCAGGTTCACTCAACTTGAAGAACGCCTGCTACACCATGGACGAGGGGCCGATCGAGGAAGGGTGCGGTTGCTATGCCTGCGCCAACTTCTCACGTGCCTACCTGCGGCATCTGGTCAAGGCGGAGGAAATTCTCGGGCTGCGCTTGATCACGCTGCACAACCTGCATTTTTACCTGGAGCTGATGGCCAAAGTGCGGGCCGCGCTGGAGGAAGGAACTTTTGCGGAGTTCCGCCGCGCTTTTGTCAGCGGCTACAAGCCGCACAAGGAATGACTGCTCAGGGATCCTGCTGGTCGTTGCGCACGTAAGGGTAGCGCGTCTCGAAGAGCAACTCGGGCGGGAACTCGGAATAGCCGCTCCAGATCCATTGCACGTTGCTCTTGTAAGGGGGGGCATACGTGCCCTTGTAGGTCGGGAAGGGGAAGAGGAGGGTGTCGTAGAGTCCGTAGCCGAGACGGGCGAAGGTGCGGCCGAGCCCGCGGACAATGCCGTAGCTGAACGCGGCGCTGTTCCCGTCGAAGTAGTTGACCGACATCATGGAAGTCGGGAGTTCGGTGATGCCGAAAGCGATGTTGCCGATGCCGCGGCCGAGTTTGCGGGTCGGGCCCCATTCCGAGGATGGCGGTTGCTGGATATCAGCCTGGGCGAGGGCGGCGAGCAAGACCACCGCGGTGCAAGTCAGGAGGGCTTTCATGGCTGTCTTTTTAAGCCGCAGCAGGCGCCCTTGGCAAGCGGACAAGGCCGGTCAGTCGCCCAATTCGACATTCCAACAGCCCACGTCGACAAAGTGACGCCAAGAGTCGTGGACCGAGGAGGAGTAGGTCAAATGGATGAAGGGCCGCCAGCGCGGGCGCTTGGGCTCTTTGAGGAGCTGCATGTTGGCCTCGTGGGGGAGGCGGTTGCCTTTGCGCGTGTTGCAGGGGATGCAGGAGCAGACCACGTTTTCCCAAGTGGTCTGGCCGCCGCGCTGCCGGGGCATGACGTGGTCGAGGTTGAGTTCCTGACGATCGAGGCGGCGGGCGCAATACTGGCAGGTGTGATTGTCGCGCTCGTAGATGTTCTGACGCGTGAATTTGACCTCCTTGCTGGGCAGGCGGTCGAAGGAGAGGAGGACGACCACGGTGGGGACGCGGATGTTGAAACGGACGGCGTGCACCATGTCCGCATCGGGTTCGCTTTGGGAAAAGTCGTGCCAACTTTGAAAATCGTGGGTCAAATAATTGTTGTCCGCATCACGCCAGACGACTTGGGCGTGGCCCTGATAGAGGAGGGTGAAGGCGCGGCGGGCACTGCAGACATTGACTGCCTGCCACAGCCGGTTGAGAACCAGCACATGCCTGTCGAGCAGCGACTCCATGATCAAAGTAGCGGGCCAGCCGGGTGGGGCCGCCCGAACGGCGGTAACGTTAGCTTCCCCTCGAGGGCGTGTCAATTGGCCCACGGCCCCGACATCGTTGGACAGCCATTGCAATTCACGGGGACTTTCGTATCCTTCAAGGTCCGATGAGAGCTGCACGTTTCGTGGTCCTGCTCGCCTTGGCGGTCGCTTCGGCCCCGGGGCTGTTGGCGCAGGATGACCCGTCGGGGCAGTTCTTTACCGCTTATCAGGAATACCAGCGGGCCGAACGTCTCGAGCGCGAGGGACGCAACGAGGACGCCATCGCCAAGTTCCGCTTTGTTGCCGCCCAGCTCGACCAAATCAAGTCGCAGAACCCGGACTGGCAACCTCTCGTCGTCGATTTCCGCCTGCGCAAAACCCAAGAAGCGGTCCTCCGTCTCGAGGGCTCGCTGGCTTCTCCGACTCTCGGGCCGCCACCCGATTTGGCTGCGACCGAAGAGGTGGACGACACCTTGCCTCCCGTGCAGACCTCGCGGCGCGATGTTTCCACACAGAGCGGTCCGACCATCTCCATCGCCCCGCCGGATGACACCTCCGCGGAGGCATCAGAGCCCGCGGCGACCGACATCGTTTTGCGCGAACCGTCCTCCGGCAACCTCGACCAACTGCAGCGTCAGCTCGAGATGGAAAAGCAGCGCAATGAGGAATTGCAGGCGCAGATCCAGCGCGGCGAGGCCGAGTTCAACAGCGTCAGCATGGAGCTGGAAAAAACCAAGGTCACCGTCGTTGACCTCACCACCAAGCTGCGCAACCTCGAAGAGTCCGGCGCGGCAGCCGCCGAGGAATCCGTCCCGCAGGAAGAACTCGACCGCTTGAGCGGCAAAGCCAAGGAACTTGAGGAAACGCTGGCCGCGGCCGACGAGGAAAAAGCGCAGTTGTCCGAACGCGTGGCCGAGAGCCAGAAGCAAATCGAGGAATTATCCGCCCAAGTTGCCGCTGCCCAGGAGGAAGCGGAAAAAGCCAAGGCCGATCTGGCCGGCGTGCAGGGCGAGATCGACACAGCCAAGGCCGAAGCCGAGCAGGCCAAGGCGCGGGTCGGCGAACTTGAATCCGAGCGTGATCAGGCGAGGCAGGAAGCCGAGAGCGTCCGTGGCGAGGTGCAGACCTTGACCGCGCGGGTGACCGAACTGGAGGAGGAGCGCACCCAACTGATCGCGGCCCGCGACAGCGCCCAGCAGGAAGCAGCCGAGGCCAAGACCGCGCTGGAGAAAAGTGCGGACCTCATCGAGGCGAACAAACAACTCGAGCAGAAACTGGCTGAGGCCGCCGAACGCATTTCCGGCATGGAAAGCGACGCGGCGGAAAAGACCGAACTCATCGCCTCGCTCAACACGGATCTGGAAAAAGTGCGCGAGGAGCTTTCCGGGGCGCAGGCCAAACTCCAGGAGGACCGTGAGCGGTTCGACAAATTGCAGGCCGTCAACGACCAACTCCTCAAGGAATACGACGAGGTCACCGGCGCCCTCGCCGCGGTCAAGCTCGGCGAGGTGACCGCCGCCGAAGCCAAGCTGGTCCAGCAGGAAAACGAAGTTCTCCGCGGCATCATCATGCGCCAAATCAAAGAACAGGCGCGGCGCGAGCAGGCCTTCCGTCTGGCCCAGGAGGAAATGGAAAGGCTCGAGATCCGGTCCGATACCCTCAACGACAAGATCAACGAACTGGCCAAGCCCACGCTCAACCTGACCGCCGCCGAGCAGGAGATGCTCAAGCGGCCCGTGGTCACCCTGCTCGATGACGGCGACGAGGAAACCACCACCGTTTCCGCCCAGGTCGAACTGGTCAAACCGCGCGCCGACAACGAAGCGCAGACTTTGGATATCGCGGCCGCCGACGGCGTGGCGGGCGAAGCTGTCGAGGTTGCCTCCGACGCCTCAGGCGAGACCGCCGCCGAAACAACCGAGTTCGTCGCCGCGACCGAAGCCGTTGCTCCCGAGGCCACGCCGGCTCCCGCCGCACGCGACGGGGAAACCGCCGCCTTGGTCGCTGAAGCCCGCGAGGCCTTCGTCAGCGGTGATTTCAGCCGGGCCGAGGAACTTTATCAGCGGTATGTCGAGCAGCAACCGGACAACGTGGTGGCCTTGGCCAACCTCGGCGTGGCCCAATTCCGCCAAGGCAAACTGACCGCCGCCCAACTCGCGCTCGAGCGCGCGATCAAGGCCGATCCCAACGATGCCTTCAGCCTGACAACCCTCGGCGCCGTGATGATCGAGCAGAGCAGGATCGAAGATGCCATTGGTTACTTGGAGCGGGCCAATGAAGCGAAGACCGACGACCCGATCACGCTCAACTACTTGGGCGTCGCTTCCAGCCAACTCGGCCAATTCGGCAAAGCGGAGCAATCGTTGCGCCGCGCCATCACGGTGAATCCCGACTACGCCGAGGCGCACTTCAACCTCGCCGTGATCTACGCCACAGCCAAACCCCCGTCCATCGCTCTGGCCAAGCGCCATTACGAGAAAGCCCTCGAGTTGGGCTCCAGCCCGGACCAACGCCTGGCCACCATGCTGCAGGCGACCCCCGGCAGTTGATCCCCCAGGTAGGGACGAGCCACCCGCTCGTCCGCTCTGTTTCCAACGGACACGCGGGCCGCGTGTCCCCACGGTAGGGCCTTGTCCAATAGCCCAGATCTTTTTCGGGTTGAATCGTTGCGGCTCATAACGACGTTCCTGTGCTTGCAGACTCTCGTCGTAGAGGTGGATCGCGATGTCCTCACCGCGATGGCCAAAGTGAAAGATCGCGCCGGGACGGCGCGAT
>CAYQMP010000012.1:0-13524 GCA_964418615.1 uncultured Chthoniobacter sp.
CCTCGGCAACGGCGGCCTCCTCGCCACCTTCTGCTGCTCCCACCACGTCAGCGACGCCATCTTCCTCGACGTCATCCGCGACGCCATGGTCGACGCCAAACGCACCGCCCGCCTCCGCGCCAGCTACACCCAGCGCCCCGACCACCCCATCATCCTCGGCCTCCCCGAAAGCGCCTACCTCAAGGGACATCTCCTCGAGATGGTCCCCGGGCGCTGACCAAATTTTGCTCGCCGGGAGCGGAGACTGGAATCTACCTTCCGGTCGGAGACCGACTTATGGCCGAACACCGATCCCACCGCGACGATTTCCTCGACCTCGACGAAGAACCCTCGACCTCATCCACCCCGTCCGTTGAACAACTCGACGACCAGGTGGCCCAAGCTCAGGAGCGTCTGATCGCCCTCAAACGCCAAGCCGAGCAACTCGAGCGGGAGAAACAAAAACTCGAGGAACTCAGCCGCAAACAGGAACAGTTCGACGACGGCCGGTCGGAAATGATCGACAAATTCACCGGCTCCCTCGTCCACATCCAGCGCGAGACAGACCAGACGCTCAAGCGTCTCGAGATCCTCAAAAACGTGCAGGAGAACTTCAGCGCCTACTTGCAGGAATTGGAGGCAATCAACCCGAAGGACTGGACGCCCGCCGATCTGCCCAAGGAACTTTCCAAAGGCCTCGGTGCGGTGGAAGACGCGCGCTCGGCCTACGTCAAGGCCCAGGCGCAGATCGCCACGGACGACGAACTTCCCGCGGGCGGCAGTCCTTATGACAGCGGTGCGGACGGCAACGGGCACAGCTTCGGCTACTGGCTCATGGCCGGTTTCGCCTTCACCCTGCCGCTCTGCGCGCTCGTCCTCATCGGACTCCTCCTCTGGTTCATTCAACTCGGATCGTCGAACTGAACGGACCATGGCGCGGCGTCCCACGAGCAATCCTCTCTCCGAACATGCCGCCCGGCTGCAGGCCGAGCAGGACCGCCTCATGCGGGAAATGGCCGCGGCCGAAAAAGCACTGCGGCAAAAACCGAAAGCCGCCCCCCGTCCGCGCCCCGAACCCGAGCGTCGCGTGCGCCTGAACAACAATGTCGCCTCGCTCGATCTCCCGCGCCCCTCGGATCACCTCATCCGCGGCGGCGCCGTCCGCCGACGCCCGACCCGCCGGCGCAAGACCGACGCGCGCATCGCGCAGATCAAGTTTCTCATCCTCTGCCTGATCCTCGCCTCGCTCGTGCTCTTCGTTTGGAAGAACCTGCCGGGCTGAGCGTTTGCCGAGGTAGAAGCGGCGGGGCGCCGCAACTCAACATTCCGTCGGCGGGGACGCCGACGCTACAGTTGATGTAGCGGCGCCGTCCCCGGCGCCGAGAAGACTGCACAGCCTCAGCTTTCCTTCGCCACGAAGAGCGCGGATTTCATCGGCTCGAGCTTGAAGGATGTCTGGCCGTCCTTCACTTCGATCTCCTGACCGGAGAGCGCATCGACGTAGGTTCCGTCGGCCATCTCGGGTCCCGCGGCGAGGGAAAACTCGGTGGGGTTGCCGCCGCGGTTCCACACGGCGAGCACCGCATCCCCGAGGTGCGCGCGCACGAAGGCGTAGCGGTCGCCCTCGGCGACCAGCGGCCGGCGGCTGCCGTAGCGCAGGGCCGGATGCTTGTGGCGCACGGCGGCGACTTTGCTGAAGTGCTCGCGCACCGAATTCTCGTCTGCGGTGACATCCTCGCCCCAGCGCATCATGCGGCGGTTGTCGGGATCGCCCGCACCGCTCATGCCGATCTCGTCGCCGTAGTAGATCATGGGCACGCCGTCCAGCGAGAGGACGAAGGTCAGGCCGAGCTTGAGCTTCTCGAAGGCCTGCGCGTTGTCCACTTTGGGCGGGAATTTCCACCCGACCTCCTCCTCGTCGCTTTCCTCCGGATGCGGGAGATCGCCGTCGGCATAGGCCATGAAGCGCGACTTGTCGTGGTTGCCCAGGAGGGGCGACATGAGGGTTTCCTTGCCGTAGATCAGTTCGGAAGCGGAGAGCGACCGCTCCAGTTCCTCCATCCCCTGCTGCTGTTTGGCGAAGACGTCGATGATGGTGTCATAAAGCGGGAAGTCGAACTGCCCGTCGAGCATGTTGGGTCCGACGAAGCTCATGATCCCCTCGCGGTCCATGAAGGTCTCGCCCACGCTGTAGAGCGGAGTCTTCCGGCCGGGATCGACCGCGGCACGCATGGCCGTGCGGTATTTCCACCAGAAATCGCGCTCGATGTGCTTCACCGCGTCGAGACGGTAACCGTCGAGCTTGAAGCGCGTGGCGAAGTCGACCGCGTTGGCGATGAGGAATTTGACCGCCTCGGGATTGCGGAAGTCGAAGCCCGGCAGCCATTCCTCGAACCACGTGGTGAATTGATGGTCGTCCCAGCGCCGGAGGTTCTTCGTGCCGTCGGGCAGTTCGAGCGAGCCGAAAAGTTCCGGATTCTCTTTCCACATCGGATGGTCGGTGTGCACATGTTTGAGCACGAGGTCGGCAATGATGAACATCTGGTTGCCGTGGGCCGCGTCGATCATTTCCATGAGCGCGGGTTCGCCGCCGAAGCGCGGCTCGACCTCGGTGTGCGAAACCGGCCAGTAACCGTGGTAGCCGGTGTAGTGGCGGTAGGGCGGCAGGTATTCCTGCCAAGCGCCGTCGGGGTTGCGGTTGAGCGGCGCCAGCCAGAGGACGTTCACGCCGAGATCGCGAAAGTAGCCCTCGTCGATCTTCCGGCGGATCCCCTCGAAGTCGCCGCCTTGGTAATTGGCGGGCGGCAGCACGCGCTCGTCGTCGACCGGACGGTCGTTGGCCTCGTTGCCGTTGGCGAAGCGGTCGGTGAAGGCGTAGTAGATGATGCCATCCTGCCACTGGAAGCCGTCGAGCGGCTTGACCGGGGAACGGGCCGCGTTGCTCACGTTGCCTTTGTCGTCGGCCACGACAAGACGGATCCACGCGCCCTCGGGTGCGTCGGCCGCGGTCACCGTCACGCGATCCCCCTCGCGCTCGTGCCCGATCGGCCGGCTGGTGCCGTCCGGCAACTGCAGCACCGAGGAAATCTGGGTGATCTCGTTTCCGCCCACGATGCGGAAGACGCAACGCTCGTCGGCAATTTCCTCGGCGTAGACCACCGGCGGGGTGCCGCGGTCGCTGGCGCCGACCCGTGCGATGGAGTTTTCGTTGCCCGTGCCGTCGCTGGACCTCTCCGGGTTGGCCGGATCGAGCATCCACTCGCCATCGACCACCAGCTTGTAGTCATGCGAGCCCGGCGGCATGGCGACGAAGAGTTCATACGAACCGTCGCGCGTCGGGAGCAGGCGGTGCGAGCCGGTATTCCAGCCGTTGAAGGAGCCGGCCACGTGGACCGATTCGACCTGCTTGCCTGCGGGAGGACGGTAGGTGAAGCGGTAGCCGTCGGCCGGTTGCACGCCGATGAGAAGGACGCCTTCGCGGATCAAGTGCGCTTGCTCCTCCTCGGTGTTGACCGCGATATCGGTGTCCTTGCGGCCGAGCGCTTGGGCCCCGGCATTTTGGTCCTCGAAAATTTTGATCGGCACCTCGATAAGACCCGCGGCGTCTTCGGACACGGAGAGGCGCAACAGGCGCGGCCCGGCCTCGTAGCGCAAGCCATCGAGCCCCTCCACCTCCTCGGGCAACTCGAACCGGTCCTGCGCGTTGGGCGGCCGGAAGTAAAAACGGTTCATGTCGATGGTCAGCTCTTCACCGGGCAAAAGCGGCTGCATCGGGATCCAGCCGAGAAATGTTTCCAGGCGCCGCGGTTCAGCCGACGGCGTCTGGGCCGTGATCGGTGAGACCGCGAGCCAGAGGGCCAGAGCGGAAAAAAGGAAACGGGCAGGAAGGTGGGCGGAGGTTTTCATGGGGTCGGGAGGTTTTCGCGGCCCATCATCGGCCCGCGGGCGTCGATAATTCGTAATACGCGGCAGTCATCGGTTGAAGCTCTTTGATCCGGAAACCGGGCTGCCCCATTTCCGCCGGCGTGGTGGTGACCTCGGCAACCTCGCCCGGCACATCGCCCAAGATGTCCCGCGCCATGACCGGCACCGTCTTGGAACCGGCGATGGTATCCCATCCGAGAAAACGCATGGCCCGCCGCGGGAACTGGATGCGTATATCACGCAGGGTCTCGGTCGGATGGAGATTGACCACGACCAGCACGCGCTGGCCGGACACCGGATCGTGGCGCAAGTAGCTGTAGAGCCAGTGGCCGCTGACCCCGCGGTCGAGGCGACCGTAGCCGGGATTTTCCAAATTGTCGGGATTGAGCGGGTAAAAATCCCCGTCGCGGAAAGCCGGCTGGTCCACCGCGGCAAGCAAACGGCGGTAAAAATCGCGCAGCGCTTTCTGCTCGTCCGACAACCGCCCGCCGTCGAACGCGCCGTCGTTCACCCACTTCACGAACTCCGGCATCGACCAGTAGTCGTAAATCGAAGTGCGGGCATCGTCGCGCCCGAAACCCTCGACGCCGTCGGCCGGTTCCCCGACCTCCTGGCCGTGGTAGAGCATGACCGGTCCGCGCGAGAGCCCGAAAAGCAGGGCGGAAACCGGACGCCCGACCTGCATGCCGGCGCCGCCCCACTGCGAGGCGGCGGCGAGGCGGACTTCGTCGTGGTTCTCGGCATAGCGCAGGGCGTTGTCGAAAAAGAAAAGGCGCGGACGGACCTCGTCCAAGTCGTTGGCCGTGCCGTCGCCGTCGTAAATGTTCTTCAACGCGTCGTAGGTGATGTCGTCGTAGACCGCATCGAAACCGGCATTGAGCAACTCGGGCATGACCGCACCCCCGGTCACCTCCACGACCGACGGATCGCCCCCGGGCACGCGGGCCGGATCGGTGTCATAGGCCTCGGCCATCCAATAAACATCCGGCTGGCGGCCGCGCGACCGCTCGATCAACCAGCGCCAGAATTCCGGCGGCACCATGTGCGCCATGTCGGCGCGGAAGCCGTCGACCCCGATCTCCTGCCAGTAGGCGATGATCTCGTCCATTTTCTTCCACGTGTCGGGAACGGGCAGATCGGCCTCGTCGGCATGCGGATAGCGGCGCGCACCCTTGCCCGGATCGACGAAGTTGTAGCCGTAGTTGAGTTTGACCGTCTCGTACCACGTGTCCTGACCCGGAGACCAACTGACGACATTGTTCCCCGTGACCCGGCCGAATTCCTTCTCGGCTTCGAAGAGACCATCGCCACCTCCCACCGCTTGCACGGTCGGACTGGTCGCCCGGCCGTCGCCGTCCACCGTGGGCAGTCGCAGCGGCGGCCCCTCGCCTTCCGCTTCGACCTCGCGGGTCAGGTAGTAGAAGTTGTTTTTCGGATCGAAAAATTCGCCGCGGTCGTCGTCCGCCCCGAAGGAAAGCTCGGGCCTCACCGTGGATTGGTAGCTGCGCGCCACGTGGTTCGGGACGAAATCGATGAGCACCTTCATTCCCTGGGCGTGGGCCCGGTCGATCAAGGCCTTGAACTCCTCGCGGCGCTGCGAAGGATCGTCCGCGTAGTCGGGCGAAACGTCGAAATAATCGCGGATTGCATAAGGGCTCCCCGCCACGCCCTTGAGCAGATCGGGATCGTCGGCCGGTTCACCGATGGCCGAGTAATCGGTCGCCGTGGCCTGCTGCAGGATGCCGGTTACCCAAATGTGGGTGAAGCCCATCGTCTTGAGCTCGGCCAGCGCCGGCTCGTCGAGGTCGCTGAATTTGCCGGAGCCGTTGTCCGCGATCGAGCCGTTGGGTTGCCGTGTCTCGTTGGTATTGCCGAAGAGCCGCGGGAGCATCTGGTAAATTTTTACCTTCGGCGCCTCGGGATCGGTGCGCCCGGCGCGGCGGAAGGTCGTGCCGGGCTCTCCCTTTTCCATCGCGAGATAATGCCGGATGGTGCGCTCCCCGGTGCCGGAAGCCGTGGCGGGATCCAGCGCGCCATAAAGACGCCCCATTCCCCCATCGGCCGCGAGGTCCTTGAGGTAAACGGCCAGGTTGATCCGCTCGCCGCGCCCGAGCAACTTGGCCGGGATGCGGAGCAGCACTTGCGCCGGCTCGGTTTCCACGGAAAACGCGCTGCCCGCTTTCTCGCGCCCGCCCCAGTGGGTTTTTTCCCATCGGCGCAGTGTTTTTTCCTCTCCGACCGGCAGACTGCGCGCCATGAGCAAGAGGTCGGCCGGGAAGGGCAACCAGACCGCGGAGCCCTCCGCATCTTTCCCCGCCGGCACCAACGGACTCCCGGCATCGGCCTGCCGGCCCAGCGCGACGAAAACCGTCTGGTCCGGACGATCGACACCCGCGCCCAAGACAAGAATGTCCAGCCCGTCGCCGGTCCGTGTGATGCGGTAGCGCACCTCATCCGCGCCCGGAGCGTCGTAGCGCGCCGCGTGCAGCGGCGCCGAGACAAGCGCCCAAGTGACAAATACGAAGAGGAGGGCGCGACGCATAAGACCCGCTAATTTCGTTCGCACCCTCGGGTGCTGTCAAAAGAATCCGGTCTTTGCTTGCCCCGCCACGACTCCTGTTTTCTTCTCGTCCCAGCGCGGTGAAAAACCAACCGAACAGCGACCTTCCGGCTTCGCAGCCCCACCCTTGGCAAGTGGAGTTGCCGCGGCGAGCCGTCACCTACGTCCTGCTCACCCTGGCCGTCGCGCTGGCCCTCGCGCCGCTCTGGCAAATCACCGTTCTGGCCATCGAACCCGTCCCCGCGGCCGGCGCCGCGGCCTGGCACTGGCCGGCGACAGCCGGTCTGGAAAACTTCGCCGCACTCGTCACGCAGACCGGGTTTCTGCGCTGGCTGGCCAACTCGCTCATCGTTGCCCTCGCGGTGACCGCGGTGGGAGTCTTTCTATCCGCCACGGCAGGCTACGCCCTCTCGCGTTTCCGCTTCTTCGGGAGGTTGGCCGTGCTCAACAGCCTGCTCGTGACCCAGATTTTTCCCGCCACCATGCTCCTGCTGCCCATTTTCCTTATCCTCGTGCAGTTCCAGCTGATCAATACCTTCCTCGGTCTGATCCTCATCTACCTGGCCACCGTGCTGCCTTTCTGCGTCTGGCAGATGAAAAACTTTTATGACACCATTCCCGAAAGCCTCGAAGAGGCCGCGGCCATGGACGGATGCACTCCGTCCGAGATTTTCCGGCGGGTTGTCCTTCCGATTTCCGCGCAAGGACTGGCCGTGACCGCCCTCTTTTCCTTCGCCGCGGCATGGAACGAATACGTGGTCGCGGCCATTCTCATGCAGGACTCGGAGCTTTTCACCCTCCCGCTGGGACTGCGCCTGCTCCACACCGACAGCATGGCCGGTCAGCCCGGATTGTTCGCCGCCGGCGCGCTGCTGGTCACCATTCCCATGCTCGCGCTTTATTTGCTCCTCAGCCGCTTCCTCGTGGCCCGCGTCGGGGACATCACCATCCGCAACTAATCCCCGCGGTAAATGCAGCGGGACGTCGGCGTCTCGTGGATGGTGATCTCGCTGAGCAGCGGCAACTGCGGCTTCAACTCGCGCCAGAGCCATCCGGCCAACTGCTCGAAGGTCGGGTTTTCCAAGCCGGGAATGTCGTTGAGGTAGCGGTGGTCGAGGCGTGCGATGACCGGTTTGACCACCTTGCTGATTTCGGCGTGGTCCATCAGCCATCCGGTCTCCGCACCGACCGGGCCGGTCACCGAAACCTCCACCTTGTAGCTGTGTCCGTGCATCCGCGCGCATTGGTGGTCGGGCGGGACATTGGGCAGCGTGTGGGCGGCCTCGAAGTGGAAAATTTTGCTCAGCGTGATTTGCATCGGGATCGTTCTAGCGCGGCGTGCGGCCGCCGGCAAACGGTCAAACGCCCCGCGCCCGCGGCTCCCAGATGAATTTGTGCATCTGCAGTTGGAAGCGCGCCGGCAATTTGTCCTCCAACATCCAGGCCACGATGTCGGCCGGCGCGATTTTGCCGAAGACCGGGCTGAAAAGCACGGCCCTCACTTTGGAGGCGAGGTCGTATTCGCGCATTTTCTCCCTTGCCCATTCGTAGTCTTCGCGCGAGCCGAGGACGAACTTCACTTCGTCGCGCTCGGTCAGATGCGGAATGTTGGCGTAGAGATTCCGTCCGCATTCCCCACTGGAGGGCGTTTTCAAATCCATGATGCGGTGCACCCGCGGGTCGACCGCCGCGATATCGTGGGCGCCCGAGGTTTCCAGGAGCACGGTGAACCCCGCGTCGCAGAGCATGGCGAGCAGCGGCACGCAATTCGGCTGGAGGAGCGGTTCCCCGCCGGTCACCTCGACCAGCGGACAGCCGAAGGCGCGCACTTGCTCCACGATTTCCCCGAGGGTCATCTTCTTGCCCTCGTAAAAGGCGTATTCCGTGTCGCAGTAGGTGCAGCGCAGGTCGCAGAAGGTGAGGCGGATGAAGACGCAGGGCAGTCCCGCCCACGTGCTCTCGCCCTGCACCGACTGGTAGATCTCGTTGACCGTCAACTTTTGCACCGCGCGGCAGCGTAGCGGCCGGCGCGCGCCGGGCCAACCGGACAATTCATTTTTGCCCCTTGCCGGAAACGCGATTAAGGTTCCGGCTCATGAAGCGCCCGGACGAAGTCGCCCCTGCCCTCTGCGACACGCAAAGCGAGCCCGACCACCGCCGCATCGCCATCGACCGCGTCGGGGTGAAAAACCTGCGCTTTCCGGTCCGCATCGGCCTCGGCCCGGGCGAACCGCAAAGCACCATCGCCACGGTGCAGCTCACGGTCGACCTCCCGCACCACTTCAAGGGCACGCACATGAGCCGCTTCCTCGAAGTGCTGCAGGACCACGGGCCCGTCCTGCAACCGGCGGAAATCGAGCACCTGCTGCGCACCCTGATCAAACGCCTCGACAGCGAGCGGGCCCATCTCGAGCTGGAATTTCCCTTCTTCCTCGAAAAACAGGCCCCGGTGACCGGCGCGGCCGGGCTCCTCGATTACACCGGACGCTTCGCCGCCACGGCCGATGCGCGGCAGACGGATTTGGTCACCACCGTCTTGGTCGGCGTGACCACCCTTTGCCCCTGCTCCAAAGCGATCAGCGCGTCCGGCGCGCACAACCAGCGCGGCCAGGTCACCTTCAGCCTCCGGGCCAAAAAGGACCCCATCCCGCTTTCCGAAATGGTCGCTTTGGTCGAACGCTCGGCCAGCAGCGAACTCTACAGCGTGCTCAAGCGGCCGGACGAAAAAGCGGTGACCGAGCGCGCCTACGCCAACCCCGTTTTCGTCGAGGATCTCGTGCGAAACATCGCGGCGGAAGCCAACTCCGACCCCCGCGTGGCCTGGTGGCGGGTCGAGGCCGAGAATTTCGAAAGTATCCACAATCACAACGCCTACGCCCTCGTCGAAAAACGCCCATGACCCGCCGTCTCGCCCTTCTCGCCGCCGCCGGCCTCCTCCTCGCCGGCTGCGCCTCGAACCAACCACCCGCTTCGCAAACCCGCCGCGCCACCGCCGCGCCGGTCGTGGCCGCCGCACCGACCAGCGCCCCGGTCTGGCCGGACAACGCGCCCGGACTCCACGCCCAGTCGGCCATCATGATCGACGCCCGCAGCGGGGACGTCCTCTTCCAGAAAAACGCCGACGCCCGCCGCGTGCCGGCCAGCACGCAGAAGCTCCTCACCGCCCTGCTCATCTCGCGCCGCGGCAACCTCGACGCTCCGGTCACCATCAAGCCCGAAGACACGCGGGTGGAACCGACCAAGCTCGGGCTCCGTGCCGGCGAACGCTACACGCGCCGCGACTTGCTCCAGTCCATCATGGTCAAAAGCAGCAACGATGCCTGCGCCGCGTTGGCCCGCGACCACAGCGGGACCGAGGCTGCCTTCGTCGAGAACATGAACCGCACCGCCTGGTCGCTCGGCGCGCGCAGTTCCTACTTCCTCAACAGCCACGGGCTGCCGCCCGAGCAGTATTCGTCGGCCCGCGACATCGCCCGCATCGCTTTCGCCGCCTACCGCGATCCCGTGCTGCGCCGCATGATGCAGCAACAGGTCGTCTATTTCCGCCACAACACCGGACGCGTCACCCGCCTCGAGGCGACCAACAAGCTCCTCAAACGCTCGGCCGCCTTCAACGGCATGAAAACCGGATACACCTACGCGGCCGGACGCTGCCTCGTCTCGAGCGGACGCCTCAACGGCCGCGAAGTCATCCTCGTCCAGCTCGGCAGCCGCACCAAATACATCTTCGACGACGCCGAGCGCGTCATGGCCTGGTCGGGGCGCGGCGGATACCAAGGCGGGACCGAATACGCCACATTTTGAGGCGGACTTTGTCGGCTGAGGTAGGGACGAGCGGCTCGCTCGTCCGCTCTCTTCCGAACGGACACGCGAGCCGCGTGTCCCTACCCTCAAAACCTTCTTCGATCGTCCTGATCCTTTTTCCGTTTCGTTTTACAATTTCGCCGCGACGAACTCCGCGGTCTGCCGCGCTGCGGCGGGATGACTGACTTTGAGGAGATTCTCCCGCCATTGCGCCCATTCGGCCCCGCCATTGGCGAGCATGGAGCGCTTCACGGTGGCCACGATTTTGTCCGGCGTGGTGGCCAGCGCCCCGGCGCCGATTTCGGCGAGGAGCGTGACATTGCCCTCCTCCTGACCGGCCACCACGTGGCTGATGATCATGGGACGCGCGATGGCCAGCGTCTCCTGCACGATGGCCCCGCCGGCTTTGCCGATGAAGAGATGACTCTCGGCAAGGAACTCCGGCATGCGGTCGGTCCAACCATGCAGCGAGAACGAACTCATCGGCACATCGAGCCTTTTGAGAAAGTCGTGGAGATGACGATGGCGTCCGGTGACCACCGTGAGATGGACACCCTCGAGCGAGGTCAACCCCTTGACCACCGCGCCCACCGTGCGACGGCTGGCCGAAGGCAGGTAAAGGAGCCGCCACGGAGGCCCGGCGGGCAGCGGGATGCGGGACAGGTCCTCGAAACGCGGGCTGACCGGGAATCCGAGCACGGCAATCTTCTCGCGAGGCGTGCCGCCCCGGACCATGGCCTCGCGCGTTTGCTCGTTGGCCACCAAGACCCAGTCGGCGGGAGCGAGGTTCCACACGCGGTTGATGACGATCGAATCGGTCACCACCATGAAATGCGGACAGGACGGCACCTCGCCGCTCTCCATCAGCTGGCGCAGCAGGTAGGTGTAGACCGGATAGGTCGTGACCACCGCGGAAGGATTTTTCTCCCGCAGCAGGACGCGCAGCGCCTCTTTCAGCGTGCCGAGCGTCGGCAAGGTCCAGTCGAAAACCGGAGTTTTGTCATAAACCCAGAAAAACGCTTTCCATGTCACCGGGACGCGCTGGATGGAAATGTTGTAGGCGACTTGGAGGGTCTTGGCCGCCCGCGGATTCACTTCCACGTAGGGGTCGTGCACCTCGGCGTCGAATCCGTCCAGATGCCCGAAGGCATCGCGGACATTGCGCGCCGCCGAGTTGTGGCCGTCACCGAAACCGGTGGTGAAAATGAGGATTTTCCGGGCGGACATGGCTGTTCAAAGACCTCGCAACGCTTGCTTGGCGCGGTCCTGTGCCCCCGCGTCGTCACGGTTGCGGCGGGGCAGGGTGAGTGATTTCTGCAGCTCGCGCTTGGCCTCGTCTTTGCGACCGGCGGCAAGGTAGGCGCGTCCGAGTTCCGCATGGAACAAAGAGTTTCCCGGCTGGAGTTCGACCGCCCGTGAGAGATGGCGGATGGCCTCCTCGTTGGAAGCCGGCGGCATCTTGCCGTAGACGACCTCGGCCACCACGCGCAGCACCGGGTTCAAATTGGCGATTTCGTAGTTCCACCGCCCGAGCACATGCCAACCCAGAGCGAAGCGCGGATCGAGACGGATGGAGGCCGCGGATTCCGATTGCACCACACTGGAAAGCTCCAACCGGCGGCGCGGATCGCTGTAAAAGGCCAACCTCCCCGCCGCAATGGCCACCGTGACCCGCACCTCGGGGTCGTTGGGGGCCAGCTTCTTGGCCCGCAGCGCCGTGTCGTAACCCAGCTGGGCAAGGCGCAGCTTTTCTTTTTTCGACGGCGCGTCGAGGACCATCTCGACGTATTGTTTGCTGATCTTGCGCAGCAGATCGGGATCGTCGGGGTTCGCCGCCAAGGCGTTTTGGTAGGCGGCCAGCGCCTCGGCGGACTTGAACTGACGGTCGAAGCTGTCGCCCTGCTCGATCCAGTCGCCCGCGGCATGCACACTGGCCACCGCAACGCAGGCGGCGAGGGCAGAAATGACCGTCCTCACTTGGCGAAAAGATAATGCGAGACGATCCATTCCTCGCCGTAGCGGTATCCCCAAAGTCCCGCGCATGCCATGAAAAACACGCGCCAGTAGACACGCCACTTGGTCACGTTCTCCGCACCGTAAGTTGCAGCGAGGATCGGGGCAATCTGCGCCTCGTTCTTGTCCATATTGGCCAGCCAGGCCTCGGACGTGCGGGCGTAGTGGGTTCCGTTGACACACCAGTGGTCGCGCAATTTGAGATCATCCTGAAAATAGGTCAGCAAGTCGTCCGAGGGCATCGTCCCGCCCTCGAAAAAATACCGCGTGATCCAGTCACTCGGGTCCGTCCCCTCGAAATGATAGGCCAGCGTCCGGTGGGTGAAGATATGCACGAAAAGCAGGCCGCCCGGCTTCATCCAAGAGGCCACTTTGCGCAGGAGCAGCTCGTAATTTTTCATGTGCTCGAACATCTCGACCGACACCACCCGGTCGAACTCCCCGTGCGGCAAATCCAGCTCCGCCACGTTCGCCGTGTGGATTTCCACGTTGCGCAAACCGCGCCGCGCCGCCTCGCCCATGATGTATTCCTTCTGCGTGCGCGAGTTGGAAACGCCGAGAATCCGCGAGTCCGGATACTTCTCCGCCATCCAAAGCGTGAGCGAGCCCCAGCCGCAGCCCAATTCGAGCACACGCTGCCCATTCTCCAACTGCGCCCGCTGACAGCTGAGGGCGAGCATCGCTTCCTCGGATTCCTCGAACGTGGTGTGCCGCGTCGGCCAGAGTCCGCTGCTATATTTCATGCGCGGACCCATCACATATTTGAAAAACTCGGTCGGCACCTCGTAGTGCTGCTCATTGGCCTCGCGCGTCTTGATCGCGATCGGCATCGACTTCAGCTCGCGCACAAAGTCCATCAGCGCCTTCTGCTGCGCCTCGACCCCGCCGCGGTTTTCGTCCTTTAGCTTCCGCGCCAGCAAATGATTGATCCCCGCCCGAATGACAAAATCCGGCAACATTCCTTTCTCTAAAACACGATCCAAAAAGCTCATTCTATTTTTCGCGGTAGGGACGGCTGGCCCAGCCGTCCGCTGCCATTGGTTTTGTCATCATCACGCCCGCGGGAACCACGGGAAAAACGCATTCGTGGTCCGCTGATACTGCCGGTAATCCTCCCCGCGCGACCGCACGGCATGCTCTTCCGTGGCCTTGATGCCGGTGATGCGGGTGAGGAAGAAATACATGAGCGCGGGAGCATAAACCGCGATCCACCCACCCGGCGAGCCCAGCGCGTAGACAAAATA
>CAYQMP010000013.1:0-13374 GCA_964418615.1 uncultured Chthoniobacter sp.
CAAATCATGCACAGCGGCGATGTCCTCCAGACCGATGGCCGGACGCCCCGGTTTGGTCGGGGTGGCAAAGAGCGGGCCGAACCCGATGTAGTCGGCCCCCTCCTCCGCGGCGGCGCGGGCTTGGGCCAAGCTGTGAGTCGATTTGCCGATGATAACCGGGCGACCGGCGGCGGCGCGGGCTTCGGCTACGGACAGGTCGTCTTGTCCGACGTGCGCGCCTTCGGCGGGGACATCGCGGAGCAATTCGGGATAGTCGTTGAGGATGAGCGGGACGCCGAGCGGGGCGGTCAGGGCGTGGATTTCCCCGGCCAATCCGGCGACGATCGACTTGGGAACGTCCTTGGCGCGGAGTTGCAGGATGTCGACGCCGCCTTCGAGCAATTTTTCCGCGGCGACGGGCGCGGTGTCGGCCGTGACGTATCCGAGATCGACGATGCCGTAGAGGCGGGCGTCGGCCAGCGCGCTCACTTTTTCTTCGGGGCGGCGCGCTCCGCGAGCATGCGCTCGAGGAAACCGGTGTCGTATTTGCCGGCCATGAAGTCTTTGTTCTGCATGATCTCGAGCTGCAGCGGGATGGTCGTCTTGATGCCGGTGATCATGTATTCGCCCAGCGCGCGGCGCATGCGGGCGATGGCCTGCTCGCGGGTCGAGGCGTGGACGATGAGCTTGGAGATCATCGAATCGTAGTTCGGCGGGATCGGGTAGCCGGCGTAGGCGTGCGAGTCGATGCGCACGCCGCGTCCGCCCGGGGCGTAGTAGAGGTCGATCGTCCCGGGGTTGGGCATGAAGCTGTTGTCGGGATCTTCGGCGTTGATGCGGCACTCGATGGAGTGGTGGCGCGGGACGGCGTTGAGCACGTGGTGGGAGAGCGGCTGGCCGGAGGCGATCTGGAGCTGCTGCTTGACCAGGTCGCAACCGTAAACCTCCTCGGTGATGGGGTGCTCGACCTGGATGCGCGTGTTCATCTCCATGAAATAGAAATTGCGGTCCTCATCGACGAGGAACTCGATGGTGCCCGCGTTCTCGTAGTTGACTGCTTTGGCCAGGGCGATGGAGGCCTCGCCCATTTTTTTGCGCAGCTTGTCGGTCATGATGGGCGACGGGCACTCCTCGATGATCTTCTGGTTGCGGCGCTGCACCGAGCAGTCGCGCTCGCCGAGGTGGACGACATTGCCTTTGCTGTCGGCGATGAGCTGGAACTCGATGTGGTGCGGGTTGACCACGAATTTCTCGATGTAGACCGCGGGGTTGCCGAAAGCTTTTTCCGCTTCGGTGCGCGCGCTGTGGAAGCCCTTGACCAGAGTGACTTCGTTGTGCGCCACGCGCATGCCGCGTCCGCCGCCGCCGGCCACCGCCTTGATCATCACGGGAAAACCGATCTTGCGCGCGATGCGCAGGGCCTCGCCTTCGGTCTCGACAATGCCGTCGCTCCCGGGCGTGACGGGCACACCGGCTTTGATCGCCTGCTGGCGGGCCATGTTTTTGTCGCCCATCAGGCGGATGGCTTCGGGCGACGGCCCGACGAATTTGATTTTGCAGCTGGCGCAGACCTCGGCGAAGTGGGCGTTCTCGGCGAGGAAGCCGTAGCCGGGATGGATGGCGTCGGCGTCGGCGATCTCGGCCGCGCTGATGATGCGGTCGATCTTGAGGTAGCTCTGCGGGCTGGGCGCGGGGCCGATGCAGATGGCCTCGTCGGCCAGCTGGACGTGGAGCGACTGGACGTCGGCCTCGGAGTAAACCGCGATGCTGCGGATGCCGAGTTCTTTGCAGGCGCGGATGATGCGCAGGGCAATCTCTCCGCGGTTGGCAATAAGGAGGCGCTTGATCATTTCCGGTCCGCCGCGCGGGAGCCGCTTATTTGTAGCGGAAGAGGGCTTGGCCGAATTGGACGGGCTGTCCGTTCTCCGCGGCGACTTCGGTGATCGTGCCCGAGACCTCGGCCTTGATTTCGTTCATCACCTTCATGGCCTCGATGATGCAGACCACGGTGTCGGGCGTGACTTTCTGGCCGACTTTGACGAAGGCCGGCGACTCGGGCGACGGGGCCGAGTAGAAGGTGCCGACCATGGGCGACGGGATTTCTTTGCCCGAGGCGGCGGGAGCGGCGGCTTCGGCGGGGGCGGCGGGCGCGGGCACCGCGGCGGCGGGGGCGGCCGGAGGCGCGGCATAAGCCATGGCCGGCGCGTAACCCGTTTCTTTGGCGAGGGAAATGCGGAAACCGTCCTTCTCCATCTCGAAGGCGGTGAGGCCGTTTTTCTGCATCAAATCGATGAGCGCTTTGATTTCTTTGAGGTCCACAGTGAACTCCTTGGTTGGTTTCGGGGGAGGGCGAGGATGGGCGGCGGCGCGGGGCGAGTCAAGAGCGCGGCGGGGCCGGTTGCTGCTGGCTCAGACAATGGATGGAACCGAGGCCGATGATCAGATCGGTGCAGTCGACCGGCACGACGCGGCGCCCGGGAAAAACCGACCCGATGATGCGGGCCGCTTCGCCGTCGCGCGGATCGTCGAAGGACGGCACAAGGACGCCGCCGTTGACGATGAGGAAATTTGCGTAGCTGCAAGGCAAACGGGCGCCCTGCCACTCGCGGCGCTTTTCCGGCATGGGCAAGGTGACAATGTCGAGCGCGTTGCCGTCCTCGTCGCGCAGGGCGCGCAGGGCCTCGAGATTTTCCTGCAGGACGGCGTGGTTGGGATCGTCCGGGTTGTCTTCCACCACAGTGAGGACACGCGACTTGCCGACAAAGCGCGTCAGGTCGTCGATGTGGCCGTCCGTGTCGTCCCCCTCGATGCCGTCGCCGAGCCAGAGGATGTGGCGCACGCCGAGCCACTGGCGGAGGGTGTCCTCGATCTGCGCTTCGCTCATCGACGGATTGCGGTTCGGGTTGAGCAGGCAGCTGCGGGTGGTCAGGACGGACCCCGTGCCATTGACGTCGATCGAACCGCCCTCGAGCACCGCCGGGTAGGCCAGATGACGAAGCCCGAGGTGCCGGGCGATGGCTTCGGGCACGCGGCGGTCGAGTTCCCAGCGCGGGAGCTTGCGGCCCCAAGAGTTGAAGTCGAAATCGGCCACCGCGACTTCGCCGGTGCGGTCATTGACCAAAAAGATCGGACCGTGGTCGCGACACCAAGGTTCGTCTGTATCGATGGGAAAAAACTGCACGTTGTCGCACTTGCCGATGTGGCGACGCGCCTCCGCTTCCTCCGCGGCATGGCGCACATTGATCCGCACCGGCTCGAACTCGGCCGCAGCGCGGATGAGCGCCCCGTAAGCGCGCGGGATGCGGTCGTAGGCCTCGGGAAAACTGTCGCTGTCCGGATGCGGCCAGGAAAACCAGACCGCTTCGTGCGGCTCCCATTCAGCCGGCATGCGGAATCCCAATTCGGCGGGCGTTACCATGCGCTTATCTGCTGCGGACGCCGGACAAAAAGCAAGCCGCGCTGGAAATGGCCGCACGCGCCGCCTACTTTTGTCCGCCATGCCCAAGGTGTTCCTCAAAACCTACGGATGCCAGATGAACGAGCGCGACTCGGAACAGGTCGCGCAAATGCTCGTCGCCCGCGGATACGAGATGACGTCCGAGGCCGACGACGCCGACGTCGTCCTGCTCAACACCTGCAGCGTGCGCGACATGGCCGAGCAAAAGGCCCTCGGCAAAATGGGCCTGCTCGGACGGCTGCAAAAGAAGCGCCCGCACACCGTTTACGGCTTCCTCGGCTGCATGGCGCAAAGCCGTGGGGCCTCGCTCCTCGCCGAAGTCCCCCACCTCGACCTCGTGGTCGGCACGCAAAAGTTCCACAAAGTGGCCGACCATGTGGACGCCATCCTGCGCCGCAAAATGGCCCACGACACCGCGATGGACGACCTGCGCGTATCCATCGTCGACACCGACGAGGAAGCTGGCTCGCAGGAAACCATCCGCGACCACGCCACCGTCCCGGCCAGCGCCTTCGTCTCCATTATGCAGGGCTGCAACATGCGGTGCACTTTCTGCATCGTGCCCGACACACGCGGAGCGGAACGCAGCCGGCGGATCGGCAACATCGTCGGCGAAGTGCGCGAACTGGTCGAACGCGGCTGCAAGGAAGTCACGCTCCTCGGCCAGATCGTCAATCTTTACGGACGCCACGAATTCCCCAAGGTCGAAGGACGCAGCCCCTTCGTGCAATTGCTCGAAGCCGTGCACGAAGTCGAAGGCCTCGAACGCCTCCGCTTCACCTCCCCCCACCCGATCGGTTTCCGCGAGGATCTGGTCAATTGCTTCGGCCGCCTGCCCAAACTCGCCGAGCACGTCCACCTCCCCCTGCAATCCGGCTCGGACCGCATCCTCAAAGCCATGCACCGCGGCTACACCGCCGACAAATTCCGCGCGCTTGTGGCCAAACTCCGCGCCAACTGCCCGGACATCGCCATCACCACCGACATCATCGTCGGCTTCCCCGGAGAAACCGACGAGGATTACGCCGCCACCCGCGCCCTGACCGACGAGATCGGTTTCGATAACGCTTTCGTCTTCCGCTACTCGCCGCGCAAAGACACGCCGGCCGCAACGATGGACGAGCAGTTGTCCGAAGAAGTCAAAGAAGAGCGCAACCAAGACCTGCTCTCCGTGGTCAACCGCCACGCGCAGCAAAAGTTGCAGGACATGGTCGGCCGCACGGTGGAGGTCCTCTGCACCGGCCCGAGCCGCCACAACGACGCCCGCCTGACCGGCCGCACCCGCGGCAACAAAATCGCCGTCTTCGAAGGCCCCGCGGATCTGGCCGGACAACTGGTCGACATCGACCTAACTGACACCGCCGGCTTCACCCTCTACGCCGCGAACCCGCGGCCAGCCGCATCAGCGGCTGCAAACCTCGCGGTATAGCTCCGCTGTCCGCCGCGCGATCGCGTCCCAGCTGAACACCTCTTCCACGCGCCGCCGCGCCTGCTTGCCCATGTAGCGCCGCCGCGCCTCGTCGCGCATCAGATCGTTGATCGCTTCCGCGAGTTGGAAAGCAAAGGAGTCCGCATTGAGCGGCTCGAACGGCGCTTCGGTCATCTGCTCGACCGGCACCAGGAGCCCTGTTTCCCCGGGCACCACCACCTCGGGGATGCCACCCACCGCGCTGGCCACGACCGGCGTCCCGCAGGCCATGGCCTCGAGATTGATGATGCCGAACGGCTCGTAGATCGACGGGCAGACGAACACCTCTGCCGCGGAATACAGCGCGATGACCTCCTCCTTGGGCAGCATTTCTTCGATCCACACCAGCCCCGGACGCTCACGTCGCGCCTCGTCGACCGCCAACTTCATTTCGGCCGCGATCTCCGGCGTATCCGGCGCCCCCGCGCAAAGCACGACTTGGAAGCCAGGGTCAAGATGCCTGAGGGCTTTGACCAAATGGATGATGCCTTTTTGCCGGGTGATGCGACCGACGAACAAAACAAAGGGCCGCGCCGGATCGATCCCGTGCTTCTTCAGCACCGCTTCCTCGCGCCGCTCACGGTATTCCTCCAAGTCGATCCCATTGTGGATCACATGCACCCGCGCCGGATCCACATCGAACAACCGCAGCACATCCGCCTTGGTCGATTCCGAGACCGCGATCACCGCATCGGCCAGACCGATGGCCGTCCGCTCGACCCAGAGCGAAAAATCGTAGCCGCCCCCGAGTTGTTCCCGCTTCCACGGACGCAACGGTTCGAGGGAATGGACCGTCAGCACCAGCGGCCGGCCGTAATTCAGCTTCATCAAAATCCCCGCCCAATGCGTGTACCACGTGTGCACGTGGACCAAATCCGCATCCGTCCCGGCCGCCGCCATCGCCGTGTCGCGCTGGACCGAAGTGAAAACCGGACGCAAAGGCTTGGCGCAACCGTAGCCCGAGGAGTCCACATCGACCCCGCGCACGGTCAGGTTTCCTTCGCTCCAATGCTGCTCCCCGAAACACCTCACCTCGACTTCCATCAAACGCGCCAAGGCCCGGGACAAATAATCCACATGCACCCCGGCTCCGCCGTAGACATGCGGAGGATACTCGTTGGTCAGGAGCAAAGCCTTCACATCGCGAGCTTAAGCACGCCTCGCTCGATCGGACATGGCAAATTTATGCCCCGATATCCTCCCCGCCCCTTGACGCCCGTGTTTAGCATGGCGCCCCCGTGAACAACCTCGAGGCCAGCATCGCGCTCAACATGATCCCGCAGATGGGACCGGTGCGCCTGCGCCGTTTGCTCGAGCGGTTCGGATCGGCCGAAAGCATCCTCCTCGCCCGCGGCGACCAACTTGCGGCGGTCGACGGGGTCAGCCGGGCGCTGGCCGAAAACATCACGCGCTGGCAAGACTTCGCCGACCCCGCGGCCGAGCTGAAAAAAGCCGCCGATCTCGGCGCGCACGTCATCACCGCGCAGGACGAAGAATATCCGTCCGCCCTTCGCGAAATCCACGACCCGCCGATCGTTCTCTATGTCCGCGGCCGCCTCACCGAACGCGACCGCAACGCCGTGGCCGTGGTCGGTTCGCGCAAAGCGACGCACTACGCGACGGAGTGCGCCAAGAAGCTCTCCTTCCAGATGGCCTATGCCGGGCTCACCGTGGTCAGCGGACTGGCCCGGGGCATCGACACCGCCGCGCACCAAGGCGCCCTCGCCGCCAAGGGCCGCACCATCGCCGTGATCGGCTCCGGCCTCGGCGAGCTGTATCCGCCGGAAAACGCCGCGCTGGCCGACCGCATCGCCGAGTCGGGCGCTGTGGTCTCCGAATTCCCCATCGACACCAAACCCGACCGCCAGACCTTCCCCATCCGCAACCGCATCGTCACCGGCATGTCCTTCGGCGTGCTCGTGGTCGAAGCCGGAGCGAACAGCGGCGCGCTAATCAGCGCCAACATGGCCGCGGAGCAGGGCCGCACGCTTTACGCCGTGCCCGGACGCATCGACCAGCCATCCTCTCTCGGATCCAACCGCCTCATCCAGCAGGGCGCAAAGCTCGTCATCGGCGTGGACGACATCCTCGACGACCTCCCGCTCGTCTTCAGCAAGAAGCCCGACTTGCCCGCGGCCGCACCGGTGGCCGACCTCACGCCCGATCAGCAAAAAGTGTTGGATGCGCTCGGGACGGACGAGACCGCGCTTGATTCTGTTATCGCGACAAGCGGGTTGACAGCCGCCGCGGTGTCTTCCACGTTGCTCGCCCTCGAAATCAGACGGCTGGTCAAACAGCTCCCCGGAAAACGTTTCGTCAAACTCGTTTGAAGATGTCCAAAACCCTCGTTATCGCGGAAAAACCCAGTGTCGCCGGCGACCTCGCCCGCGCCCTCGGCAAGTTCAAAAAAGAAAAGGGCTATTACGAAGGTGACAACATGGTCATCTCGCACACCGTCGGCCACCTCCTCGAAATCCAGGAGCCCGACAGCTTCAAGGTCGTCCGCGGCAAGTGGTCGCTGGAAAATCTGCCCGTCCTTCCCGACCACTTCGACCTTGTCCCTCGCGAGAAAGCCAAAGACCAGCTGCGCATCCTCAAGAAACTCCTCGCCCGGGCCGACGTCGGCGAAGTGATCAACGCCTGCGACGCCGGCCGCGAGGGCGAACTCATCTTCCGCTACGTCGTCCAGCACTTCAAAAACAAGAAGCCGATCAGGCGTCTTTGGTTGCAGTCCATGACGTCCGACGCCATCCGCGAAGGCTTCGCCCACCTGCGCAGCGACGCCGAAATGATCCCGCTGAGCGAGGCGGCCACCTGCCGCTCGGAGAGCGACTGGCTGGTCGGCATCAACGGCTCGCGCGCCATGACCGCGTTCTACAAGGAACTGCTCGGCGGCTTCCAAGTCACCCCGGTCGGACGCGTCCAGACCCCGACTCTGGCCATCCTCGTCGAGCGCGAGGAGAAAATCCGCAATTTCAAACCGCGCGGCTATTTCGAATTGCACGGGCAATTCGGCGTCGCCGCCGGGAGCTATCCCGGCAGGTGGTTCGACGAAAACTTCAAAAAATCCGGCGACGAGGACGCCAAGCCCGAGCGCATCTGGGATCGCGCCAAGGCCGAGGAAATCAAAGCCAAGTGCGAAGGCAAAACCGGCACCGTCGAGGAAACCAAGACGCCGAAGAGCGAGTCCTCCCCGCTGCTCTATGACCTGACCACCTTGCAGCGCGAGGCCAACGGACGTTTCGGTTTCAGCGCCAAACGGACCCTGCAGTTGGCGCAAGCGCTTTACGAGCGCCACAAAGTTCTTACCTACCCCCGCACCGACTCGCGCCATCTGCCGGAGGACAACCTCCCCGTGGTCAAGAAAGTGCTCGGCGGCATGGACGACTCGTCTCTCGCCCCGCACGCGCGCAAGGCCCTCGACAAAGGATGGGTGACCAAGACGCCGCGCGTTTTCAACAACGCCAAGGTCAGCGACCACCACGCCATCATCCCGACCGGCGCCAGCCCGGACAAACTCGATGAATACGAGATGAAGCTCTACGACCTCGTGGCGCGGCGCTTCATCGCGGTCTTCTTCCCGCCGGCCAAATACGAGGTGACCAAACGCATCACCACCATCGAGGGCGAAAAATTCAAAACCGACGGCAAGGTGCTCATCGAACCCGGTTGGCGCGAGGTCTACGGCAAGATCGCCGGCGCCGGCGATGACGACTCCCTCGTCCCGGTGAAGGACGGCGAAGCAGCTGCCACGGAGTCGATCGAGCTCAAAGAACTCCAAACCAAGCCGCCCGCGCGCTACACCGAAGCGACACTTCTCTCCGCCATGGAAGGAGCAGGGAAACTGGTCGATGACGAGGAGTTGCGCGATGCCATGAGCGAGCGGGGCCTCGGCACACCGGCCACCCGAGCAGCCATCATCGAAGGCCTGCTGCTGCAGGAATACATCCGCCGCGAGGGACGCGAACTGGCCGCCTCGGCCAAGGGCATCAAGCTGATCACCGCCCTGCGCGAACTGGACATCGGCGCGCTCGGTTCGCCGGAGATGACCGGCGAGTGGGAATACAAGCTCAAGCAAATCGAAGCCGGCAAATTCAAACGCGACGAGTTCATGGACGAGATCCGCAAGCTCGTGGCCAACGTGATCAAGAAGATCAAGGACGCCTCGGGCCACGTGAACAGCGAAACGATGCGCGGCAATTTCCACGACTTGGAAACCAAATGCCCCAAGTGCGGCAGCACCGCGGGCTTCAAAGAATCCTTCAAGGCCTACGATTGCAAAAATCCCGATTGCAAACTCGTCGTCTGGAAAACGGTGAGCGGACGCGAATTGGAGCCGACCGAAGTCACCTCTCTGCTCGAGACCGGCAGCGTGGGACCGCTCAAAGGTTTCAAAAGCAAAATGGGGCGCCCCTTCGAGGCGAAGCTCGCCCTGAGCGAAGCGACCGAATGGAAAACGACCTTCGACTTCGGCGACGGCGGCGTGCGCAACCGCGAACCCTTCAACAAGGAGACTGCCACCCTGGTCGTCGAGTCCTGTCCGGTCTGCAGCAAAGGCGGCATCTACGAAGCCGGAACGGCCTTCGCCTGCGAACACACCCTGGCCGAGGAAAAGAAGTGCTCCTTCCGCATGGGCAAAATGATCCTCCAGCGCGAAATCAGCGCGGACGACGTGCGCAAAATCTGCGCGGACGGCAAAACCAACCTTCTGACCAAATTCATCTCGAAAAAAGGCCGCCCCTTCAACGCCTTCCTCGTCCTCGACAAAAAATCCGGCAAGGTCGGATTCGAATTCGAAGAGCGCAAACCGAAGACCCCGAAGAAAAAGGCCGAGCCCGCCGCGGCCTGAAAAAGTAGAAGCGGCGTCCCCGCCGCTTAACCAACAACGACAAGCGGCCGGGAGGCCGCTTCTACTTTCCGGAAAACTACCTCACGGCTTCTGCGCCCAGCGCCAAGTATTGTTGTCCTGCGGCACCTCGATCCATTCCCCGCTGAACGAGCGGTTGCGCCACAACTCACCCTGCTGGTTCTGCACGTCCTCGAGCGACATGTTGCGCTCGGCGGCCAGTTGCCGCATGAGGACCAGACGGTCGGCGTTTTCCTCCGCGACAATCTTGACCACGTATTCACCGTAGGATCCGGCCGGTTGGTCGCGCACCACGAGCAAACCCTGACGGTTTTCGCCGACGAGGCGGGAATTTTTGAAAGTCTGGATGTCACCCATCCGCGCGCGGCGCCGCGCGTCCGCCGCCGGGACGTTTCCAGAGGGCGTCGGCTTCGCAGCGCTCGTCCCCGCCGACCCGCCGCCGCGCTCGTAAACGTCCACGCGCATGTTGATATCGACCACGATGGGCTCAGGCGTGGAAAGACTGACCGTCGGTCCTTTGCATCCGGCAGCGAAAAGGAGCGTTGCGGCGAGGACTCGCAGTTTCATCAACGTCCCCCCTGCGACCAAGCGCTGTCCTCCGCGCTGTCACCATGCAGCACGAACTCGATGTTTCTCGAACCCGAAGGACCTTTCATTTTCACGTTGAGCAGGCCTTGCCGGCCGACAAACCAGAAGTCCCCGCCCGCCTCGGTGTAGTCGAAGTCCCGCAGCGTCTCAAGGCTCACGCGCGTCAACTCCTGCTTGAGCGCATTCCATTCGGGCGGGATGGCTTCGATCATTTCGTTGAGCTTGTTCACCGCCAGCATACCGCGCCGCTTGCTCTTCACATTGCCGAGGACGCGTTCGATGGACGGACCGCGCCCGTTGACCTCGAGTTTGCAGTCGGCTTTTCCCGTCATGATGAAGTGCTGGGGCGCGACGGCTTGGGTCAACTCGGCCAAATCGACATCCGTGCCGGTCAACCACCCCGTCCATGGCGCGTCGGGCTGCAGAAAGAAGCTGAAACCGCCCGTCACGTAGCCATTGTAGGTCTCTCCACCGAACTGTCCGTTGATGCCTTCAAGATCGAAGGTGACCGAGACCCAGAGATTGCGCCCGGTAAAATTGCGCCAGCGCGCCCGGTCGAATTTGACCACGTTGACGAGGTTGTTCTCGTCCTCGCCCGGCGGGTAGTTCAGGCGCAAGTCGCCGCGCACGTTGCGGAACTCCAAATCATAGGCCGGAAAGCTGTAGTTGTCCGGAGGGATGGTCAGGACCAAGTCGAGGTTCAATCCGGCCAGCGAGGACAGCGAGACGTTTTCCGCTTTGGTCTGGAAAGCCAGCGGCAGCCCGACTTGCGTTCGCCCGCCGGCGGCAATGACCAGTTTGCCGAAGTTCACCTCCAAAGTTTTCACCCTCCATCCCTCCGTGGCCTCGACCGGCTCCGGTGGAGGTTTGTCCTCCTCGTCCGCCCGCGCCATGTATTCGAAGAGCGCCTCACCCGCGTAAATGGTCGGGCCGAGCACAATCAACTCCTCCACCTCCTGCCGGGCAAGACCCGCGAGGGAGAACTTGGCAAAGAGCGTCCGCACGGTCACTGCGCGCTGCAACGGATCGAAGGGCGAAAGGATATCGATGTCGGCGAATTCGACTTGGTGGATTTTTTCGGCCAACTCGCTCGCCACCGACCCGAGCGCCACGTCGCGCAAGGCCGTGTTCACTTTGAACGACATTTCCGGCAGTCCGCCGCCGGTCTCGCCGGTGCTGATTTGCAAATCGACCAGATCGATCGATTGGAAAACAAACGGTTCTCCGGGTGCGGGCGCCGTCGCTTCGTCCTTTGCCTTGGATGGCGCAGCCAGAGCCTGCAGCCCCTGACCGGCGAGGAGCCAACCGCGATCGACCCGCAAGCCGGACAGCTTGCGGTCGGTCAGTCCGGCGATAGTGGCCCGCGCCGTTGCCTGACCCGCCCCGAAGAGCGGCACTGGAACCCCGTCCTGCCGGACCGCCACATAAATGCCGCTGAGATCGAGCGCATGATCCTGGTCCGGCGCACCCGGGCCGACACGCTCCAAAACCGCGTCGATGTTCGTCGAGATATCCATCGCCGGTTCTCCAAACTCCTCCAGCCAGATATGCCCGCGTTGGATTTCCACCCGACCGAATTCCCAGGGCAGCGCCGCGCCGGCGCCCTTGCCTGCGCCTCCGGAAAAATGGCCGAGCACACGATGGTCCAGACTCAGCGCCGGCTCCTCCATCACCAAGGATCCGAACCGGCCCTGCCGCCAATGTGGACCCAATCCCGCGCGCAGCTCGCGCGCACGGAAGATCGGCTCGGATCGACCGCGGAAGTGCAGTTCGACCTCGCGAAGCACCACTTCCCCGTCACGCCAGAACATCGGCCCCGTCCTCAGGCGTAGAGCTGGGTCCCACATGCGCACTGCCCAGCGCAAAGCACTCGACGGCCCTTTCCAGACTACGAAACCGGCTGTTCCAAGCCCGAGCAGCACCAGAAGAAATAGCGTGGCACGCGTGAAACGCCTGCCTTTGGCTCGCGGAGCCGGAGTCGCCGGCTCTTGATGGCCCCGTCCGCTCACGCCAAACGTCGCAGGACGTCCTCCCGGAAGCGGTCGATCTTGGCAGCGACAAAATCCCGCATGGAAAGATCCTTGTCCTCGAGCAGCGGCGTCAGATCCATGGCCAGCGTGACCATTTCCGCCGCGTCGGCCGCCCTTGGGTCGGCGAACGTCGCCTGCGCGCGACGGCGCCCGATAACAGCAAGATCGTAACGCTTGCCTCCTTCGATCTGACTGCGAAAGACCGCGTTGAGCTTCGCCGCAAAATCCCCGTCGCACCCGCAATCCAGCCTCACACGATCCTCGCCTGCCAACCAATCGAGATCTCCCCAGACTTCGCAGCCCAAGACTTGGCGCGGACGCTGCCCCGGCTCCAGCTTGCGCAAAGCATCAATGACCGCGCAGACCACCCCGACATGCGTCTCGTGGCGGTCCGCAGGATTGTGCGTGTAGACAATCTGCGGGCGCGCCGCGGCGAAGATCTCTGCCAAATCGGCAGCAAGCGCTCCGGGTGTCCGCGCCTCGGCGCTGGTCCGTCCCAACTGGATCATTACCGCATAGCCCGCCATCTCCGCCGCTTTGCGCTGTTCCTTGCAGCGCAGCGCGACCAAATCCCGCGTCCCACCCACGCTCCCCGCCCCGTCGGTCACGGTGACCCCGCCGAACACACCACCGCCGGCCCGACATTCCTCGATGCCGGCGAAAGCCATGAACTCCAGATCGTCCGCGTGTGCTCCGACCCCGAGGTGCGTCACGCGCCCGAGCGCCTCCCGCCAATCACCGCCGCCGGGAACGAAAATGTCGATCCCCTCACGCCGCGCAAAACTTTCCGCCATCGCTCTAAACTGCCACCCCGAAGCCCGCCCCGCAACGCCGCCTCGCAAAACTGTAGCGCCGCCGTCCCCGGCCGCGGCCGTTTCGTTCCCGCGGTAGGGCCGGCTGGCCCAGCCGGCCGCACCCTTTCACTCAAGTTTTCTTGCGACCATCTCCACTTGTTCAGGTTCAAAAGCCTGCCTCCGCCCTCCCT
>CAYQMP010000014.1:0-13354 GCA_964418615.1 uncultured Chthoniobacter sp.
GGACCGGACACCGCGGGAGCCTTGACCGCGGCGGCGGGGGCCGCTTCTTTCTTCACGACCGGAGCCGGCGCGGCTGGAGCAGTCTGCACCAAGGTGCCGGCCGTGGCGGAATCGCTGGTCACGAGGGGCAGCGGGTCGTCGGCATCGCCCGGCTGCCGCACGGGAGCGGCTGGCACGGCGGGCGCAGCCGGTGCCTTGGTCGCCGCGGCACCGCCGCCCGCCGCTTGGGCAATGCGGTCGGAGAGGTTCGAGAGCAGGTTCGGACCCGAACTCTTGCGCGCGTTGATGTGGTTGAAGGCAAAGATGCCTCCGACGGCCACGATGTGGAGGATGAGCACGACCATGAAAGCGTGCGAGAGCTTCATGTTCGGTTCCATCTCGTAGTAGTCGTCGGCGTGGCCGCGCGCGGCCCGCGCGGCGGAGGCGCGGACGACTTTGCGGCCGCGGGATTTGGCGGTCAGTTTGCTGAACAGTGGTATTTTCATGTGTTGGTTTATCGGGGTTGGATTTGGTGGATGAGATTTTTGAAAATGTCGCCGCGCTCTTCGTAGCTGCGGAACATGTCGAAGGACGAAGTGCCGGGGGAAAACAGCACGGTGTCGCCGCGTCGGGCAAGTTCGCGGGCCAGCGCGACGGCCGCTTCGAGCGAGTCGACGGTGTGGCATACGGTGGCGCCACCGGACCAGTCGCCGGCGATGGACTCGCGCATCTCGCCGATGAGGACCGCATCGTGAACTCGTTCCTTGACCAGATCCGCGAGGGGGGCGAAGTCGAAGCCTTTGTTTTTTCCGCCGGCGATGAGGACAACGCCTCCGGTCTGGCCGCGCAGGGCCTGTTCGAGCGCGTCGAGGTTGGTCGATTTGGAATCGTTGATCCAAGTCACGCCGTCCAATTCCCGCACAAACTCGCAACGGTGGGCGGGAGGTGCGTAAGCACGGGCGGCCGGGATCATCGCGGAAAGATCGATTCCGAGACAAAGCCCGGCACCGAGCGCGGCCATCAAATTTTCCGCATTGTGCGGTCCGCGCAGCCGCGTTTCCGCCATGGCGATGACCGGCGTTCCGCGGTGCATGATCGTGTCGCCCAGGCCCAAAGTGAAATCCGCCTCGACCGCGCGCGCGGCGGTGAAGGTCACACGCCGCGCGCGCAGGGATGGCAACTCCGAGCGCACGTTGACCACGGCATAGTCTTCCGCCGTCTGGCGGTCGAAAATGCGCAGCTTGGCCGCGCGGTAGGAGGCCACGTCCGGGTAGCGGTCCAGGTGGTTTGCGCTGAAGTTGGTCCAGACCGCGACCCGGGGACGGAAAGTTTCGGTGGTTTCGAGTTGGAAAGAGCTGATTTCCACCACGACGGCATCGAGCGAGGCACTGCGCGCGGCCACCTCGCTGAAGGGCAGGCCGATGTTGCCGCAGGCCTCGGTGCGCAGACCGGCGCCTTCGAGCAAAGCGGCGGTCAGGCCGGTGGTCGTCGTTTTGCCGTTCGTGCCGGTCACCGCCACCACGGGGCAACGGCAACTGCGGAAGGCCAGTTCGATTTCTCCGAGGAGGGGGATGCCGGCCTCGACCGGCCTCCGCGCGAGCGGCACCACGGGATCGATCCCGGGGCTCAGAACCGCGAAGTCAAACTCCTGCGCGCAGCGCAACGCGTCGTTCCCCAAGACGACGCGTGCGCCACGCGAGGAAAGCAGATCGGCGGTGGCCCGCCGCGGGGCGGGATCGCCGGAATCGAGCACGGTGACCCGCGCCCCGGAATCGAGCAGCAGGCGGGCCGCCGCCTCGCCGCTCCGCCCGAGGCCGAGCACCGCCGCATGTTTTCCCGTGTAGTCCATGGCGATCACCGCAATTTCAAAGTGGCCAGCCCGAGCAGGGCGAAGACGATGGAGAGGATCCAGAAGCGCACGATGACCGTGCTTTCTTTCCAGCCGCTCAGTTCGAAATGGTGGTGCAGCGGCGACATCTTGAAGATGCGCTTGCCGGTCAGCTTGAAGCTGGCCACTTGCAGGATGACCGAGCCGGCCTCGAGAACGAAAACGCCGCCGATCAGGGCGAGGAGCAACTCCTGCTTCGACGCGATGGCGACGACGCCGAGCAAGCCGCCGATGGCGAGCGAACCGGTGTCGCCCATGAAGACGCGCGCGGGATGGCAGTTCCACCAGAGGAAGCCGAGCGCCGCGCCGACCAGAGCCATGCAGATGACGGCGAGCTCGCCGCTGAATTGCACGAAAGGAATCTGCAGGTATTGCGCGATCTTCACATTGCCCGCCGCGTAGGTGAGAACGGCAAAACCGAAGGCCACCGTCGACGTGCAGCCGGCGGCCAGGCCGTCGAGGCCGTCGGTCAGGTTGACCGCGTTCGACGAGCCGACGATGACGAACAGGTAGAGGAAAAAGGTGAAGACACCGAGGTGCTGGATGATCGGTTCCTTGTAGAACGGCACGTAAAGCTGCGCGGATTGCGGAGCGAGCGTTGGTTCCCACGCGAAGAAGGCCGTGATGAAACCGGCCAGCACGCACTGCAGGCCGAACTTCAAGCGACTACTGATGCCGTCGGACGACTTCTTGGTCACCTTGAGGTAGTCATCCACGAAGCCGAGCGCGCCGAGATATATGACAGTGAAGAGCGAGAGCCAGACCAGCGGGTTGGTCGGGCGCGCCCAGAGCAGCGTGGCGACAATGACGGCACCGAGGAGCAGCACGCCACCCATGGTCGGCGTGCCCGCCTTGCCGCCGTGCAACTCGTGCAAACGATGCACTTCCTCCTGCGTGCGGATGGGTTGGCCCAGCTTGAGCGAGATGAGACGGCGGATCACCCAGTTGCCGAAAACCAGGCTGAGGATGAAAGCCGTGACTCCCGCGGCGAGCGCCCGGAAGGTGATGTATTGGAAAACATTGAAGCCCTTGAGGAGGTCGGATCCGGACTCCTTGCCGTAATCGGCCAGCAGGTAGAGGTAGTAAAGCATCAGGCAAAGTCCTCCAACACGCGTTCCATGCGGGCCGCACGGCTTCCCTTGATGACCACCGCGTCACCCGGCCGGGTGAGTTCGCGCAAGATGCGGGCGGCTTCCGCGGTGTCGCCCGCCTGACGCACGTCAGCGAGACCCGCGGCGGCTGCTTCGTCAATCAGCGGCGTCGTTTCGGGGCCGACCGCGATGAGCACATCCATGGTCGATGCGGCCGTGCGGCCCACGCGGCGGTAACCTTCGTCCGCGTAAGCGCCGAGTTCGCCCATACGCCCCAGCACCGCGAAACGGCGGCCGCCACCGGGCAACCCGCGCAGGGCATGCAAGGCGGCTTCCATCGAATCGGGATTCGCATTGTAACTGTCGTCGAGCACGGTGACCCCGCGTACATCGAGGCAGGCCAGCCGGCGGGCGGACAATTTGGTCGCGGCCAAACCGGACGCGCACTCGCGCAGCGAAAGACCGAGCTCGAGACCGGCGGAGACGGCAAGGAGCGCGTTGCGGACCATGTGCTCGCCGGTCACCGGCAGGTGCGTGGCAACGCGCTCTTTGCCCAGCACGAGATCGAAATCGAGTCCGTGGGTGGAGGGACGGAGATTCTCGGCATGGAGACCGTCCGGCGCTCCGACCAAGACCACGCGGGCCTTGGTCCGTGCGGCCAGCGAGGGGGCGAAATCGTCGGTCACGGGCAGAATCATGGTGTCCTCCGCGGAGAGCACCTCGCCGAGCATGCCTTTTTCCTGCGCAATGGCTTCGCGCGATCCGAGGAACTCGATGTGGGCCACGCCGATGTTGGTGATGATCCCGATGTCGGGCTTGGCCAGACGGGCCAGCGGCTCGATTTCGCCAGCGTGGTTCATGCCGATTTCCCACACGCAAACTTGGTCGGAGGACTTGGCCGAAAGGATGGTCAGGGGGAGGCCGATGTGGTTGTTGAGATTTCCCTCGGTCTTGTTGACTGCGAATTTGGTGCCGGCCACCGAAGCGGCAAAATCCTTGGTGCTCGTTTTGCCATTGCTGCCCGTCAGGCAGACCACGCGGGCCGACAACCGGTCGCGATACCATCCGGCCAGACGCTGGAGGGCGGTCAGCGTGTCCGCCACTTGGATAAGCGCAAAACCCTCGGGCGTGCCGGGCACGTCATGCGCCACCACCGCACCGGCTGCGCCGGCTGCCGCGGCAGCGGAAACAAAGTTGTGTCCGTCGAAATTTTCACCCTGCAGCGCCCAGTAAAGATCGCCGCTTTTGATCGTGCGCGTGTCTTTGCTGATATCGGAAACGGCGACGGCGCCGTCACCGCAGAGGAGCACGCCCCCGCAGGCGGCGGCCACGGCCTGGAGCGTCGTCGCGTCCATGGTCAGGAGGCCCTCCCCCGGATGGCCGCAGCGGCCTCGGTCACGTCGTCGAACGGCACCTTGCGGTCGGAAAATTCCTGGTAGTCCTCGTGCCCTTTGCCGGCGATGAGCACGATGTCGCCGGGGCCGGCCAGGGCCACCGCGCGACGGATGGCGGCGCGGCGGTCGAGGATCGTCTCATGATTGCGCCCGCGCAGCGATGCCGTGATCTGGCGGCAAATGGCCTCGGGGTCTTCGCCACGCGGATTGTCGGAGGTGACGATGCAAAGATCGGAGAATTCCTCGGCGGCGCGGCCCATCGGTCCGCGTTTGGCTTTGTCGCGATCGCCGCCGCAACCGAAGACGGTGATGAGACGCTGCGGTTCGAGGGCGCGGAGGGTGCGCAGCACATTCTCCAGCGCGTCGGGCGTGTGCGCGTAGTCGACGAAAACGCGGAAAGTTTTCGGTCCGGGCACCATCTCGAGCCGTCCCGGCACCTGCGGCGCGTCCTTGAGCGCGTCGACCGATTTGCGAACGTCGTGCCCCAGCGCCTGCATGGAAGCGAGGGCGGCGAGCGAGTTGTGGACATTGAACGGCCCGAAAAGGGGCAAGCGCACGAGGTAGCTCTTGCCGCCGGCGTGGAGCGTATACTGCGTGCCGTGCAGATCGGTGCGCAGGTCGGTGGCGCGGAACATGGCGTTGGACGATTGTCCGTAGGTGACTGTGCTGACGCGCTGGCCGACGTTGTCGAAAAGGCGCCGCCCGTAGCGGTCGTCGATATTGATCACCGCCGTGCCGCGTTTGTGCGTCTGGGAAACCAGTTGGTCGAAAAGAAGGCTCTTGGCAGCGAAGTAAGCCTCCATCGTCTCGTGGTAATCGAGGTGGTCCTGCGTGAGGTTGGTAAAAACGGCGGCGTCGAATTCCACGCCGCGCACGCGATCCTGGTGCAAGGCGTGGCTGGAAACTTCCATCACGGCCGCGCGGCAATTCACATCGCGCATCTCGCGCAGGAGGCGCTGCACATCGTCGGCCTCCGGCGTGGTGCGGGCTGCGGGCAGTTCGCGCGGACCGACCACGTAGCGCACCGTGCCGATCAGTCCGCAGGGACGTTCGGCCACGTCGAGCAGGTGCTTGAGCAAAAAGGTGACGGTGGTTTTGCCGTTGGTCCCGGTGATCCCGGCGGTCTGCAACTGGAGCGAAGGATGCCCGTAGAAGACTGCAGCGGCGTCGGCCAAGGCGGCACGCGGATCGTTGACCCGCACCACGGTGGCACGCGGCACCTCGAGATCGGCGCCGGTGATGACCGCTGGCGCGCCTTTTTCCACCGCTTCGAGAATAAAACGCGCACCCCCCGCCGCCGCATCGCCCGTGCGCCCCGGCGTCACGCTGGGCAGGGCGACAAAGAGGGTATCCGGTCCGGCTTGGCGCGAATCGTGGGTCATCGCCTTGATCTCACGGTCGGCGGAGCCGTCCACGCGAACCGGTTCCGTTCGCAGGGCGGAGATGATTTTGGCCAGTTGCATGGGACTCAGTTGACTCCCGATCCGAAAGGAACAAGGGCGATGGTTGTGCCGTCCGGCTCGTCCGAAGCAGGCACCAGATCGAGGTGGCGCGCCATCGCTTCGCCGATGCGGGCGAAGATGGGCGCGGCCACCGTGCCGCCGTAATTGCGGGCTCCGGGCGTGCGGGCATCATCGACCAGGACGATGCCGGCAACCTCGGGATCGTCGGCCGGGAAATAGCCGGCGAAGGAAACCACGTATTTGCCCGGCGTGTATCCGCCCTTGGGATCGACGCGCTGCGCGGTGCCCGTCTTGCCGGCCACGGGAAATCCGCTGATGGCGGCTTGGGGCGCCGTTCCGCGCGGGCCGACCACATCGCGCAAGGCGGAGCCGACGGCCGCGGCCGTTTCCTCCGAGACGACGCGCCGGACGACCTGCGGACGGAAACCCATGACCTCGTCGCCTTGGCCGTCGCGCACGGAATGCACGATTTGCGGCAGCATCATGTTGCCCCCGTTGGCAATGGCCGACATGGCCATGGTGATCTGGAGAAGGGTGACCGCGATCTCGTGGCCCATGGGAACGCGGGTGATGGAAAGCCCGGTCCAGCGGTGACGCGGACGGACCAGACCGGGGATTTCGCCGGGCAAGCCGATATTGGTCCGCTCACCGAAGCCGAAGCGCCGGATGTATTCGTGGAAGGTGTCGGCCCCGATGTGCATGGCGATCTTGGCGCAGCCGATGTTGGAAGATTTTACGAGGATGTCGTGCACGCTGAGCGTCCCGTAGCCGTGGACGTCCTTGAGCGTCTTGCCGGCGTAGGCGAAGCGCCCGTTTTCGCAGAAAAATTCGCTTTCCGGCGTGACCGCGCGTTCATTGAGTGCCGCGGCAATGACCACGATCTTGAAGGTCGAGCCCGGTTCGAACATTTCGATGACCGCGCGGTTCTTCTTGGTCTCTTGGTCCGCCTCCCCGTGGTTGTTGGGATTGAAATCCGGCCGCGTGGCCATGGCGAGGATCTCGCCGGTCCGCGGACGGACGAAGACTGCGGCGATCATGTTCGGGTTGAGACGCTCGTAGGCCTCGGACAACTCGCGCTCGACGATGGCCTGCAGTCCCATGTCGACGGTGAGCTTCACTTCCATGCCGTCGCGGGCGGGCCGCTCGATGCCGCGGTAGGCCACGATCTCGCGGCCGGTGCGGTCCCGCTCCGTATAAACGAAGCCGTCTTCGCCGCGGAGGTAAGGCTCCGCCATCATCTCCACGCCCTGCACGCCGCGTCCCTCGTGGTTGAGGAAGCCGATGACATGCCCGAGCATGTTCTCGTTGGGGTAATTCCGCTTCGGGCTGCGCTCGTAATGCAGGCCGCGGAGCCGTGCGGCGGCCAGTTCACTTTTCAGCGCGGCCACCGTCATGGCGGGCACCTTTTGTTTCAGACGGATGTATGGGTCGTCGCCCGTGATCTGCGCCGTCACTTTGTCCAAGGGCAACTCGAGATGGCGCGAGAGGATTTCGGCCGTGCGGGGAAGGTCGGTAATCAGCGTGGCATCGGCCACCACGGTGTAGATGGGCGTGTTGTCGGCCAGCACCTCGCCGTGCACGTCGACGATTCTTCCGCGCTCGGCGGGCACGCTTTTTTTCCGCGCCGTGAGTTGCGCCGTGCGCTCTTTGTATTCCTCGTGCTTGCCGACCTGCAGGTGGATGAGGCGGGCGGAGTAAATGCTCAGGATGACGGCCAAAAAAATGCCGATCAATCCCGCGCGGCGATGAACATCACGGTTCATGGCGTGACCTCCTCAAGGCTGCCGCGGCCAGAAGCGACGGCGGATTGCGGGCGCAACCGGACAAGGCGCGCATCCTGCACCGGGATCATTTCGATCAGCCCCTCCTCGCGGCGCCGCTCGAGGGTGGGACGCGAGGTGAGACGCATGATTTCGTTGCCGGCGACTTTGAGTTTCTCGTCCAAGTCGGCCACGGCGTTCTCCAACTCCCGGCAGCGGTCGCCGTCGACCTTGAGCTTGTGCTTCATGTGGACGTAGCACAGGCCGAGCAGGCCGAAGAAAACGACAACGAAGAGCCAGCGGACCAGCGGGCCGAGCGGGAGGGCGTTGTCGCGGTGCACGCGCCTCATGCCGCCACCTCCTGCCCCACGGGCAAAATTTCCACCGCACGCAGCCTCGCCGAGCGGGCCCGGGGATTGCGTTCGGTCTCGCGCGCGTCCGCGGCGAGCGGTTTGCGGGTAAGGTCGCGGAAGCGCCAGTCGGGATTCGGCCGCGGCGCCGGCCATTCGGGACGGTCGAGCCATTGCTCGCTGCCCTCGCGGAAAAACGTTTTGACCAGGCGGTCTTCGAGGGAGTGGAAGGTAATTATGACAAAATGCGCCCCGGCCCGCAGCAGGGGCGGGATGGTCACGAGGGCGCGGCGCAGGGCGCCCAGTTCGTCGTTCACCGCGATGCGCAGCGCCTGGAAAACGCGGGTGGCCGGATGGACACGGCCGCGGCGTCCGAGCACTTTTTCGATCAGCGCGGCGAGTTGACCCGTGCGGGTGAAAGGCAGGCGCTCGCGCTCGGCCACGATGGCCCGGGCCACGCGGCGGGCCTGCGGTTCCTCGCCGTATTGACGGAAGAGGCCGGTGAGTTCCGCCTCGGAGGCGGCGTTGACCAGCAGGGCGGCGGGCTCGCCGGTCGAAGGATCCATGCGCATGTCGAGCGGCCCGTCGTGACGGAAACTGAATCCGCGCGCGGCGGTGTCCAGCTGGTGGGAGGAAACACCGAGATCGAGCAGCGCGCCGTCGAAAGGAGCAGCCGCCCGGACCTCCGGCAAAGAATCCGCATCGGCAAAGTTGCCCGCCACCGCGCGGAAGCGGTCTCCGTAAGCCGAGAGGCGTTCCGCGGCGTGGGCCAGCGATTCGCGATCGCGGTCGACGGCGACCACGCGCGCACCCGCGGCAAGGAGCGCCGCGCTGTGGCCCCCGCCGCCCAAGGTGCCGTCGAGAAACACCTTGCCCGGACCCGGACGCAGCAGCGCCGTGACTTCTTCGCGCAACACCGGTTCGTGCCAGGACGGCTCGTCAGGGTTTGCGCTGGGATGATTTTTTGCGGAGACCAAAGTGTTCATAGACGGTGCGCACGCGCAGCCGGATGCAGGCCGCGCCTTCCGCCCGGCCATCCGCGTCTTTCTTCGCGGAGAAACCGAAAGCGAATTTGCGGCCGGGTTTTGCCATTCGTCTTGGATGTCTTGTTCGGGGGTCGGGGGATGCGGGACGGGTCGCTACAGGCCGACTTCTCCCGCCACCCGGCGGAAGACCTCGTCCTCTTCGGCCGTTGCGGCCGTCCAGCGTTGCGAATTCCAAATTTCCATGCGGCTGTGGCTGCCGATCAGCACCACTTCGCCCTCGAGGCCGAGCCGCCGGCAGTAGTCCTCGGGCAGGAGGACGCGGCCTTGTTTGTCGACGGAGACCAGCTGCGCCAGCGCGTAAAAGCGGCGGATGAATTTGCGGCGATCGGCCGGCGAAATCGTTGCGTTGGCTTCGACGTCGGACTTCACGCGATCGAACTCCTGCGGCGGCAGGATCATGAGAAAATTCCCGGCCGGATCGGGCACGGCGAAAAATTCCTCCCCGTCCTTCCCCCGCCAACGCGAAGGAATCGTCACCCGGTGCTTGGCGTCCACCGCGTGGCGAAACTCACCCGCGTAAACTGTCGGTATGGAGGTGGACTTGGACATTTTCAGGGTCGTGATGCCATTTTGCACCACTTTGACCCACTTTAAACCACTGAGTGGTCTTCGGGGTCAATCCCTTTCAGAGAAAAATCCGAAAAAAATTCAGGGGGCAACGACCCTGATAAAATTCTCGCGAATCAGTGAGTCTGGACGCCCCAAGCGATGCGCACGCACGAAGCAGCATCGCGCACGGCGTGAACGCGAAAGATGGACACCCCCCGCCGCACCCCGGCGGCCAAGCAGGCCCAGGTGCCCGGGTCGCGGTCACGCGGATCCGGGAGATGCAGAACATCCCCGATCACCGTCTTGCGCGACACCGGCATGAGCAGCGGCCGGCCCAGCGCGAGAAGCTCATCGGTCTCGCGCAACAAGCGCAGATTGTCGTCACGTTGTTTGGCGAAGTCCAAACCGGGATCGAGAACGATCGCTTCCGGCGAAAGCCCCGCGGTTGCGGCCATTTGCATTTTTTCACCGAAGAAGCGCTTTTGCTCCGCGACAATGTCGTTCCACTGCACGTGGGTATGCGCGACTTTCGGCTCGCCCGAGGAATGCATGATGAGCAACGCGGCGCCGTGCGCCGCGGCGAGGCGCGCGTTCTCGTCGTCGGGGAGTCCGCCCATGTCATTGAGCAGTTCGGCTCCCGCCTCCAGCAGCGGGCGCGCCACCTGCGGGCGCCACGTGTTGATGGAAAGGATCGGCGGATGCACCTGCCCCGTGTCGCGGCGGGTCCACGAGGCGCGCTCGGCGAGAAAGCGCTCGACGAACGGGCGCACGCGGCGCACTTCCTCCGCGGCGGGGATGGCACCGCGGTTGGTTCGCGCGCTCTCGCCTCCCACGTCGATGATGTCGGCACCGTCCCCGGTCATTCGACGGGCTCGCCCCACGGCCTCTTCGACCGCCAAAGTGCCGTCTCCGCTGAACGAATCGTCGTTGATATTGACGATACCCATGACGAGCGGACGTCGCGGAAATTCCAGCACGAGATTTTTCAACCGCAATCGCATCGGCCTCATGGTGCGGAAGAAAACGCCGTCCGGCAAGCGGACCACCATCTCTGCTTGAGCATGGCGCCCGACTCCGCCACGCTCCGGCCGAGGCGCTCGCCATGCAATTTATCGAATCCGTCTACGCCCGCCTGCGGCGCCATCCCAAGCGCATCGTTTTCCCGGAGGGCGAGAACCTCCGCGTCCTGCAGGCCGGGCGCCGCTTTTACGAACTCGGGCTCGGCGTGCCCATCCTCCTCGGCCGCCGCGCGGTCATCGAGGAAGTGGCCCGGCGGGAAAAAATCCCTTGCGACCGCTTCGGGGTGATCAATCCGGAGAATTCCGCCGATCTTCCCGATTTCTGCCGCTTCCTCGAGACGCTGGAACGCTACAAGAAACTCGGACTGACCGACGCGCGCGCCACTTTGCTCAACCCGAACTATTACGCCGCCATGATGGTGCAATACGGCCGCGCCGACGGCGTGGTCGGCGGCATCGGTTCGGCCACCGGCGCACTCCTGCGTCCGCTCACCCGGGTGGTCAAACCGGAACCCGGACACGTGGTCAGCAGCTGTGTCATAGCCGACACCGGCAACACGGAGATCGGCCACCGGGGCGTCCTCGTGCTGGCCGACTGCGGGGTCATCCCCTCGCCGGACGTGGAGGAATTGGCCACCATCGCCCTGCAGGCCGCCCATCTCTGCCGCCAACTCACCGGGGAAACCCCGCGCGTCGCCCTCCTCAGCCACTCGACCAAAGGCAGTGCCGTGACCGCCGACACGCAGAAAGTCGCCGCCGCCGCGGCATTGGCCCGGCAGCGCGCGCAGGACCGTCATCTCGAAGTCGAAGTCGACGGCGAACTGCAGATCGACGCCGCCCTGCAAACCGCCGCGGCGCGGGTCAAGGGCGTGCAGGGCACGGTGGCCGGGCGCGCCAACGTTCTTGTTTTCCCCGACCTCAACAGCGGGCACATCACCGCGCGCCTGCTCGGCATCGTCGGGACAAAGGCTTACGGGCAAATCCTCACCGGATTGACCAAGCCCGCGGCCGATGTCTCGCGCGTCGAGGACATCGATACCATCACCGCCGTGGCGTCCATCGTCGGACTGCAGGCCATCGAGATGCGCCGCCTTCAGGAAATGGCGGATGAGGAAAAGAAAAAGCCGCGGGCCTGACCGGGAGTCATGCCGGGCGGGCGCTTTCGAGAATCTCGATCGTGCGGCGCACGTTGTCGTCCAAAGTGAATCGCCCGGCCGCCGCGCGACACGGCTCCTCGGCCGAGGCGGCACGACCATCCTCCGCCCAATATCGCAGCGCCGCGGCGAGTGCGGACACATCGTGCGGCGCGTCCACCACCGAACCGGTGATCCCCTCCTCCAGAATTTCCGCGCAACCGTTCGCCGCGGTGGTGATGACGGGGCGTCCTGAAGCCAACGCTTCGAGGGAGGCATTGCTGAACGGATCGTAAACGGTGGGCAGAATGAAGACGTCGGCTGCCGCGAGGAGCGGACGCACGTCGCCCTGCGGTCCGAGAAAAACAAGACCGGGTCCGCGATGGGAGCGCTCGGGTCCCCGGCCGGCCACGGCCAGCACCGCCCCGGGCAGTCCTGCTTTCTGCAGCGCGGCGACCGCGAAGCGCAAACCTTTGCGCTTCCATCCCGTGCCGACGAACGCGGCAATGAATCCGCCCTCGGGCAAACCCAGACGCCGGCGCGCCTCGCCGCGCGAAGGCGCACCCGCGGCAAAGTCCGCCGGCACGGCATTGCGCACCAGGTGGACGCGGTCGGAGGGATAGTCGAACGAGGCCGCGATCTCGCGCGCGACCATGTTGGAGTTGACGATGACCGCCCCCGTGTCGTGCGCGTCGAAGCAATGCCGCTCGAGTTGCAACATCCTCCGCTGCTTCGGGAAAAAAGCACGCAAGCGCGACTCCCACCAAGGGTCGTAAACGGCGCGACGCTGCAACCATGCGGCCAGCACGCCGTCGCCGGCGCGGTAGCAGTCCGCGGAAAACAAACGCTCCAAGCTGAAGACTAGTCCGTCTTTCCAAGTCTCGCGCCAACGCGCCACGGCGCGGGCGAATTCCCACGGCCCGCGCGCCGACAGAGTGTGCTGCGCTGCGCCACCGCACGCCCCGGCCGGCCAAGGGCGGTCGTTGACCAAGAGCACCTCGTGCCCGCGTGCCGCCGCCGCGGCGGCGAAACGACCGAGAAATTTTTCCGCACCGCCGGTCGGCGAATAACCGCGCCTCACCAAGGCGACAGGCCGCCCGCCACTCACAACGCGCCTCCCGAGATTTCCACAATCTCCTCGACCTCGCGGTCGCCGCGGCCATTGGTCGCGCCGTCGGCCAAAGGACCGCCGGCAACCGGAAAGAGCACGAACCCCCGATCCAAGCCGGAGGGCGGCAGCGAGGAGCGCCACGTTCGCAAACCCGGAAAAGGCGGCTCGGGATCGGGCCATTGGCCCTGCCCCATCAACGTCACCTGCTCATCCACCACCATGGAACGCGCATCCTCCCCGGCGGCGGCCCAAGCCTCGAGTTGCACCCAGCCGGCGGGCTCGAACTCCAGCCGGTAAGGCGGAAGCTCTTCGACCAGCGGAGCCGGCAGGAGCCCGCGCCAGCCGCGCACATCGGCGAAACCCGGGCGCACCGTGGACCCGATTCCCGCGAGGGGCTGGAACTCCCAACCTGTTCCGGCCAAGGCGGCCGCTTCCCCGCGGCGGTAGTCGGCGAGAAGCCGGGGCGGCTTTTTCAGGCGCGTGAGTTGCGCGAATTCGATGATGCCCTGCGCGATGGACTCGGCGAGACGCTCGCGCCATTTTTCGTCGGTCATCAATTTGGCGTCGCGCG
>CAYQMP010000015.1:0-13208 GCA_964418615.1 uncultured Chthoniobacter sp.
TGGAGGTAAGGGGATTCGAACCCCTGGCCTTCTCATTGCGAACGAGACGCTCTACCAACTGAGCTATACCCCCTTGGATCGAGCAGTTAATTAAGCATCCGGGCGTCAGGCGGGCAAGCCCGCGGAGCGGCGGCTCCACCACCACCAGGCAAATAGGCCTCCGGCCGCGTAGACGACAACATCACGCCAGTCGCCGGTGGCATGGGGAAAAATTTGCGGCGCCACCACTTCGAAAAGGACGGACCAAAGGACGAGCACGGCGAAAATCTCCTTGGCCGAAGGCGGGGCGTCGTGCCGGCGTAGTCCGGTCCGCCGCTCGAGCCAGAGAAGAACGGGGATGGCACAGGGCATGAGGAGCAGATCGTTGAACCACCAGGTAAAAAAGCCCGGCGGAGCCAGCGGTTTGACCACCCAGCGGTTGAGCACGTAAAGCGTCCCGCAGGTCAGGAATAAACCGTCCCGCAGGTAGCGAAATGTCCTCAAAGCAGAGCGACAATGACGAAGCCCAACCCGGTGGCCAGAAGCCCTTTGGCGGCGAGAATGATCACGGTTTCACCTTAGGGCAGTCCGTCCCGTGGCGGCAAGACGCCCGGCGCCGACTACGGGTTGCGGTGGAGCTTGATGTAGGAAGAAAACCATCGCCCCGTGGGCTCGAGGATGCGCTCTTTGGTGTCCGGATCGACCGAGAAAAGTCCGAACTGGCCGTGCCAGCCTTCTTTCCATTCGTAATTGTCGACCAAGGTCCACGCGAAGTAGCCGCGCACATCGACGCCGTCGTGCATGGCGCGGCGCATCTGCGCAATGTGCTCGCGCATGTAGCGGATGCGCTTCTGCTCGCTCTGCGTGCCGAGGCCGTTCTCGGAAATGACGATGGGCTTGTTGTAGCGCTTGTGCACCTCGGTGAGCACATTGTAGAGGCCCTCGGGAACGATTTCCCAGCCGAGCTGCGTGTAACGCGAACTGACCTCGCCGTGCCCGCGCGAGAGAAAGCGGATCAGGCTGGCGTCCTGCGCGTAGTAGTAGTTCACGCCGATGATGTCCATCGTGTCGGCGACCATGTCGAGGTGGTCGAAATTTTGCCGCTGGACGATATTGTAAACCAGCGCGGTGGGATCTTGGCGGAAATTGCGGCGCCAGTCGGGCACGGAGTAGATGCCCATGATGATCGCACCGGGTCGTTCCTCTCGCACGATGGCGGCCGCATCACGGAACATGTCGGCGGCCACGCGCATGGCTTTCTTGTAGCCGAAAGGATTGAGCAGGAGCCCGGGCGGCCAGTGACCCGCGATCCAGCCCAACTGCAACGCGCCGTTCGGTTCGTTCTGCGGCACGTAGATGCGGACGGTCGGACCCATGGCGCGCACCACGCGGGTGACATGCTTGCGCCACGCCTCCTGCACGTCGGGATGGAGGAAATTCGAGCGCCGCTTGGCCTTGGTGTCATAGAGCCAATCGGGAAAAGTGAAGTGCCAGAGGGTGATGACCGGCTCGATGCCCGCGGCGCGCACCTGCCGCGCCATGCGGACATAGCGGGCGAGCGCTTCTTCGTTGATCACGCCCGGCTTGGGTTCGACGCGGGCCCACTCCACGCCGAAACGGAAATGGGAGACACCGAGTTTTTTCAGTGCGGCCAAATCCTCATCGAAGCGCGACCAGGAAAAGACGGCCTCCTCCCCGCGCACCGGCGCATTGCCTTCGAAGCCGTAGACGTCCCAGTCGGTCAGGAAATACATGGGCGAATCCTTGGACACCCCGCGGTCTTCGTTCTGGTAGCTGGCCGTCGAGGTTCCCCACCAAAAAGGTTCTTTGGGCAAACGCTTGGTCACCACCGGTTCCGCCGGCGGCTCATAAGGACCGGGCGGCGTAACGCACCCGGAGAGCAGGAGAAAGATAACAGGAAAAAGTCGCGTGGCTTGCGTCATCCCGCGAATGCTATTAACAGAGACGCATGCCCGCAAAGCTCCTTCTTGCCTTGGCCATGGGATTCTCGGCCGCTTCCGGCGCCGTCGCCGCGCCGCGCTATTCGCCGCTCGACCAGCAGACCATGCCGGACAAGTTGGAAATGAACGATGGGCGCACCCTGCGCGGCCTCATCCTGAAAAACACGGCCAAGTCAGTGCTCTTTCAAACAGGAAAGGAAGAACTACTCATCCCGAAGGACGAGATCCGGCGCATCCACGACGAGATCGACGGGGAAATTGTCTTTGCCGACATCGCCGGCAAAGGCCGCCTGCCCTCCTGGCGCGCGATGGTCGCCGACCTGCGCAACCACGACAGCATCCGCGGGCTGCAGCAGATTCCGGCCACCACCATCGACAGCGGGTTGTTCAAAAATATCCCCTACCTTTCCTTCCGCGTGAACGAGCAATCGGAGTTCAACGTCTACGGCGACCCGAACAACCCTGTGGCTATCGAGTTCGGCATGTATGGACGCCAGCGCAAGAGCCCGAAATACCGCCAAATCATCCGCGAGTTCCTCGCCGGCCATCTCCACAGCCGCGAGGAAATCGCCACCCTCTACGATCTGCGCCTCACCGGGGACGAACGCCGCGCCGGTCACCTCGCCTTCAAAGTAACCCCGCCCGGAGCGGAAGATGCCTACGGCGGTTGGTGGATCTCGGTCTACGACCCCAAACGGATGGACAAAGCGCGGGTCAGCGACGCGCAATACGCCGCCGTCACGCTGCCCTTCGACCATGTGAACAACCGCGACGGCAGCCTGCGTGCCAGCACGCTGCAGGCGCAGGAAAATTGGCTGGAATCCACCATGCGCAACCTCACCGGGCGCGCGCCGCAGATTCGCGGATTCTACCGCGACAAAGAGGGCGTTTTCCGCCTGATCAGCTTCGACGATCCGTCCTAACCCGCGCAGCCGAGCAGGCGACGCTCGCGGATGATGTCCCTGACCTCCGGCGGCACGCACTGCTCCCACGACAGATCACCGGCGCGGATCTTGGCCAGCACCTCCGGTGATTTGATCGGGAGGATTTCCTCGCGGTAGTCGGTCACCGGCACGACAAAGTCGTTTTCTCGCAGGTAGGCGTAGAGGTGGCGCAGGGGCGGCTCGACGCGGAAATTGTCCGCCGTGATGAGGGCACCGTCCGAAGCGAGCCGCGGATAAGCGTAGAGGCGGACGTTCTTTTTGAAGAGGCGCCCCAGCCCTTCGAGGATGCCGCCCTCGAGGTCGGCGTAATATTTTTCGAGAAAGATCTGCTCCAGCGCGGGCACGCCGAGGGCCAATCCGATGGCCTCGTTGGTGTAGCGGGCGATGTAATCGACGAGACGGAAATACTCGCCGAAGCTCGAAACAAGCACCGTCTGCCCGAGCGCGCCGAGGATGTCGGTGCGATCGAGAAAGTCCTGCGGGTCGAGGTCGCCGCTGCTCAGCAGGTTCTCCATGGTGATCTCGGCCAAGGTGAGCACGCCGCGGGGCGCCGCCTTTTCGCGCGGGGCGAAATCCTCGTAGGCGCAGCGCAGCATTTCGTGGGTGACGTGCGTGACCGGACGGAAGCTGCCGCGCTCGACGAGGATGGCGCGCTTGTAAAGTTCCTCGGCCGGTTGCACCACCTCGCCATCGGCCCGGAACATGGCCGCCGGACCGAGGCCCTGGGCCACCAGTTGCAAACTCATCAGGCGGTTGTCCACGCCGGCGAAAGCCGGACCGCTGAAGCGGATCATGTCCACCTCCATGCGCTTGGGCGAGAGGTCGTCGAGCAGGCTGCCGATCAGTTTCTCCGGTTCCGTGTGGTGCCGGAAAGCGCCGTAGATGAGGTTGACCCCGATGATGCCGAGGGCCTCCTGCTGGGCGATGTTCTCCGCATCGAGCATGCGCACGTGGATGATGATCTCGTTGACCGGACCGCGCGGTTCGGTCTGGAAGCGGATGCCCATCCAGCCGTGCGATTCGTTGTGGGAATGAAAACTGCGCGCCGCCACGGTGTCGGCGAAGACGAAGAAAGTTTTCTCCGCACCGACTTTGGCGTCGAGCCGCTCGCGCAGCAGCGAGTATTCGTGCTCGAGCATCCCGGCGAGGCGCTCGCGGCTGACATAGCGCTGCACCGTGCCGTAAATGGCATCGCTGAACGTCATGTCGTAGGCCGACATTGTTTTGGCCACCGTTCCGGCTGCCGCGCCCACGAAGAAGAACCGGCGCGCCACTTCCTGCCCCGCCCCGATTTCGGCGAAGGTTCCGTAGATCCGGCGGTCGAGGTTGAGCTCGAGCGCCTTGCGGTTGACTTGCAGATTGAATTCGTCGGCCGCCATGGACAAAGCGGCGAACATGGCGGGCGTTGCGCCGCGCGGCAATGGCAAACTCGCCCTGCTGCATGCTTGCCTCGCCGCCGCGGCGGTTGATGATGGCGGGACACGAAGCCATGCGCTTGCCGAAAATTCTCCGCCGCGCCGCGATTGCCGTCCTGTTGCTCGCCGGCGCCGGCTGCACTCCCCCGCGCGAGGCGCCCGACCGGATCGTCATCTGGCACCAAAAGACCGGGGCCGAGCGGGTCTTTTTCGAGGAGGCGGTGCGGGCCTACAACCGGCAGAACCCGGGCGAGCGCGTCGTGGCCCTCTACCGCGAGGGCGAGGAACTGCGCAATTCGTTCATTATCGCCGCCGTGGCCGGTCAGGGACCCGACCTGGTTTTCGGTCCGTCGGACAACGTGGCGGTCTTCGCGGGCACGCGCGTCATCCGTCCCTGGGACGCGGTGCTCGGACCCGAATTCTTCGATCGTTTCACCGAGGACGGCATCGTGCGCTGGGAAGGCCAGCCGTGGATGGTGGCCGACCAGATCGGCAACCAGTTGATGCTTGTCTACGACCGTCAGATGGTCGGCCGCCCGCCGGAGACGCTGGACGAACTCGTCTCGATGGGCAAGGAACTCACGCTGCGCAGCGAGGGCCGCGTGGAGCGCTACGCCCTCACGTGGAACTACGCGGAGCCGTATTTTTTCATCCCCTTCCTCACCGGCTTCGGCGGCTGGATCATGGATGAAGAGGGCAATCCCACCCTCGACACGCCGGAAATGCGCGCCGCCCTGCAATTCGTCCTCGACCTCCGCGACAAACACGGGCTCATCCCGCGCTACGAGGACTACAACACGGCGAACCTCATGTTCCTGCGCAAGCGCGCGGCCATGATCATCAACGGGCCGTGGGCCTGGTCCGAATACGGCGTCCCCGAAAGCAGCATGCTGGCCCTGTTGCCGGTCAACAGCGCGACGGGTCTGCGTTGCCGTCCGGTCATCGCGGCCAAAGGCTACTGCCTGAGCATCAACACGCCGCCGGAGAAATTCGCCCTTGTCCGGCGCGTGCTGGAATTCTTCACCGGCCAAGAAGTTCAACTGGCCATGGCCCAGCGCCTGTTCACCACGCCGACCCTGCGGAGCGCGCTCGTGTCGCCCGAGTTCCGCGGCAATACCGTGTTGCAACTCGCGCTGGAGCAATCGAAAAATTCCATCCCCATGCCGATCAATGCCAAGTTGCGCTACATCTGGGACGGCATCCGTGGACCCTATCGCCGCGTCTTTACCGGCGACCTCTCCCCGGACGAAGCGGCACGCGAGATGCAGCGGGAGGCAGAGCAACGCATCGCGGAGGGCATGCCGTGAAGCACAACCCCCAAGCCCGCGCCGCCGCGCTCGCCGGGCTGAGCGAATGGGACCCGGCAGCACGTCGCCGGGGCTTCCTCGCCCTCTGCCTGATCCCGGCTTTGGTCGTGCTCGGCCTCGTGCTGGTTTACCCGCTCATTTACAACGTCATCATCTCTTTCTCCGACGCGAGCATCTACCGCATCCGCGGGTGGGAGTTCGCCGGCCTCTCGCAATACCTGCTCGTCTTCCGCGAGCCGGAATTCTGGATCACCTTCAGCAAGACCATCATCTGGACGGCTGTGACCACCCTGCTGCAGGTCGCCCTCGGGGTTTTTCTCGCCGTGCTCCTGCACCAGCATTTTCTGCGCGGCAGCTCCGCCTGGCGCGTCTTGCTTCTCCTGCCTTGGGCCATGCCGCAATACATCACCGCACTCACCTGGCGCGGCATGTTTCACGGCGAGCAGGGGCCGGTGAATGCTTTCCTCGCCGCGACTTTCGGCCTCGCTCCCGTCGAGTGGCTCACCTCGCCCGTGCCGGCATTCAGCGCCGCGATCCTGGTCAATGTGTGGATGGGCTTTCCCTTCATGATGATCATCGCCCTGGCCGGCCTGCGCGGCATTCCTTCGTCGGTCTACGAGTCGGCCACGCTGGAGGGTGCTTCGGCGTGGCGGCAGTTCACCCGTCTGACCGCACCGCTTCTCCGTCCGGTCATGCTCCCAGCCACCACGCTCGGCATCATCTGGAATTTCAACAATCTGAATGTCATCTGGCTCTTTTCCAACGGCGGCGAACCGGGCGACTCGACCCAAATCCTCGTCTCCTACGTCTACAAAGCCGCTTTCACCTACTACCGGTTCGGTTGGGCCGCCGCGCTTTCCGTCGTCATCTTCGTTATTCTTTTCTTCGCGGTGCAGACCTTCCTGCAGGTCGGCCGCTGGAAACGCTGAGACCGGTCAGCGCACGAAGAGCCAACGAACCACGTCCGGCCCCGCGGCAATCCAGAGCAAGGCGCCCGCCGCCAGATAAGGCCCGAAAGGAATGCGACCGGCCGCTTCCAATCGGCGGGCGAGCAAAAGAGTGATGCCAGCCAACGCCCCGATGACCGATCCTGCGGCGATGCTGAAAATGGCCCCCGGCCACCCGAGGAAGGCGCCGAGAGTGAGCATGAACTTCACATCGCCGAATCCCATGGCTTCCCGCGGTATGACCACGCTGCAAGCCGTCCCCCGCCATCCCAGTGCGGCGGCGTAGTCCGAGTGCTGCCCGTCGCGCACCGCACCTTCCATGGTGAACCGCCAATGGCAGCCGTCCGGCGCACGGACTTCGAGCACATCGGTCGGGCGGTAGAACATTTCGGCCAACTCCAATTCCTCGTCGCCGAATTTCAGCCGCGGCGCCTCGGCCGTGCCGGTCAATTCGAAATCCTCCGCCGGGTCCAGTTCGATCCGCTTGCGCCCGAAGGCCAGTTTGCCCAACTCGACCACGGCAAAAAGAACGGCAAAGCCGACACCGGCGCCGAACAGACTCGATCGAAGGCGCTCCTCCCAGGTCGCGCCGGGCTGCAGGCCCTCGATCAGCACGCTCAAGACCACCCCGACCACCGCCCCGCCCAGCGTCAGGCTGTCGGGCAGGATCATGTGCTCGAGGTCGATAAAGGTTCCGGCCACGAGCAGGGCGGCGAAAATCATGTAAGCCGCGGCGACATAAGGCGGAAAAGCCAACCAGAGCCAGACGAACAAAATCGCGGTGAGCAATTCGACAAAGGGGTAGCGACCGGAAATACCGGCGCCGCACCCGGCGCAGCGACCGCGCAAAAACAACCAGCTGAAAACCGGAATGTTTTCATACCATGGAAGCGACCGTCCGCATTGCGGACAAAACGAGCGGCGCGGCCGGCCAAGACCGATGCCGCGCGGAAGGCGGTGGATGACGGCGTTGAGAAAAGAACCGCAGACCAGCCCGAAAACCGCCACCACGGCGGAAGCGGCCCACGCACTCATTCCTTGGGCAGCTTGGCCTCGAGCAATTCGCAGAAAACGTGCAGCAGGAACTTTTGCGCTTCCTGAATTCTCGCCGTGGAGTCACCGGGGACAATGAGTTCGATGTCGGCCGCGCCTTTGGTGAAGCCGCCGTCGCGCCCCAGCAAAGCGACCGTGGTCATCTCGCGCCGCCGCGCTTCTTCGATCGCGGCGAGCACATTGCGCGACTGGCCGGAGCTGGAAAGGACGATGAGGACGTCGCCCGACTGGCCGAAGGCGTGCACTTGACGCGCGAAGGCGTCGTTGAACTCGTAATCGTTGCCGATCGCGGTGAGCAGACCGCCGTCCACTCCCAAGGCGAGTGCCGGATAGGGTCGGCGGTCTTCCTTGAAGCGGCAGACGAACTCCGCGGCGATGTGGGCCGCGTCGGACGCGCTCCCTCCGTTTCCGCAGAAAAGCAGCTTGCGTCCGGAGGTCAGGGCTTCGAAAGCCGCGTCGGCCGCACGCAACAGGGGCGCCTCGAGCGGCCCGAGTGCGTCGAAGGTCTCCCGCGCGGCGGCCAGCGAATCGTTGAAGTGACTCATCGCCCGCCAGCATCCGGACGACTCCGCAGGTCAAGCAAGACAAATTGCTTTTTTCCAGCCGTTTGACATCGGACAACAAACCTTCTTTCATGCCGGCATGAATCTGCGTCTCGGCCTTGTGCCCGCCGCTCTGCTCCTTGCTTCGTGCGTCACGCCCACGGCGCCTCCGGTCGAGATGCCCGAGGCCAATGTTCTTCCGCTGGCCCTCGACAACGACTTCGAGTTCCGCAAGGTGCGCCGCACCATCAACCAAGCGCAACTCAACGAAATCCCCACGCGCAACGAGATGATCAACTTCGAGCGCAACTACATAAATTACGGCGCCCTCTCGGCCGACGAGCGCCGCCAGCGCGAAGGGACTTACTACGACTTTTTCTGGCGCGCCGGGCGTGCGACCGATCTCACGGTCCGCTTCGAATACCGCCAAGCCAAAACAGGCAACGCGGTCATGGCGCAGGAAATTTTCGTTCCCCAAGCCAAGGGCACCATGAAGAGTTCCTTCCAAGTCACCGGCGACAACTACCTGTGGGACGGCCCCTCCACGGCATGGCGCTGTCTTCTCATCGAGAACGACCGCATCGTGGCCTTCACGCAGTCTTACCTTTGGAAATGACCTCCCCCCGCCGCGCCCTGCGTTTGACAGCGGCGCTCCCCGCTGTCTGTTTTTTCCGGAGTTGAGAGTTCCATCGTGAGTGCCGTTTCATCAGTCCGGGTCGGCGTCGGCGACTCTGCCGTGTGGATCCGCGTGCAGGGCCGCGGCTCGTTCCAAAACAGCACGGGGCTGAAAGAATTCGCCAAGCAAATGGCCGCGCGCGGCCACCGCAACTTCATCGTCGACCTGAAGGACTGTGAGCTCATGGACTCCACGTTCATGGGCACCCTTGCCGGCATTGCCTTGAAACTCGGCCCGGAGGGCAACCTCCGCGTCATCCGCGCCAATGAACGCTGCCGTTCCGTCCTGCGCAACCTCGGCCTCGACCGCGTCTTCACCGTGGACGACAACGCCGCAGAGGCACCGGCCGCCCCGCTCCGCGAGGCCGAGGGCCATCCACCCCGCGAGGCCAAACGCGAGACCATCATCGAAGCCCACGAAAATCTCGTGGCGGCCAATCCGGACAACGCCGTGCGCTTCAAAGACGTCATCGATTTCCTCAAGCACGAGGAAGGAGACGGTCAAGCGCACCCTTGATGCGGGTCCGCCCGCAGCCCTAACCTGCGGGACCCTTTCGGGGCCTATGGTCACCGGCCTGCTCATCCTTTTCATCTTGCTCTCGGCCTACCTCGGATGGCGGGTCGCCAGCCAGCGCCGCGCCCTGCGCTCGCTCGGACGCGAGTGGCGCGAACTGCGGGCTGAGGAGGAGAAGGTTTTCGATTTCCTCCACGGACTCGGCGAGGCCTTCGGCGGGTCGGGCGGACGACGCGAACTGCACCGCCTCATCGTGGAGAGCGCGACGCGCATTCTCGATGCCCACGGCGGCGCGCTTTACCTCCTCGATCGCTCGGGCAACTTCCTTTCCCCCGCCTACATCAGCCGCACTTGCGCCCCGTTGATCAACGTGCCGGAACACATCCGCCGGCAAGCCGCCGCCAACCCCGTGGCCATGGAGAGCTTTCTCCGCCTCCACCCGGTCCACCCCGGCGAAGGCGCCGTGGCCCGCATGTGGAAGGAAGGCGGGGTGCGACTCTTCAATTTTTCCGACCCCGAACTGGCCGGACTGGCCGGCGACGGGCAACGCGCCACCTCCGCGCTGGTCGGCTGCCTCGCCTACCGCGGGAAAATCCTCGGCGTCCTCGCCGTGGTCAATGGACCCATGGCCTCGGTTTTTTCCTCCGATGACCTCGCCGTCTTCAAAGCCATCGCCGAGCAGTCTGCTTTCGCCCTGTTCAGCGAGGCGGTCTACCTCGAGGCGAGCGAGAAGAAGCGTCTCGACAGCGATATCGTCACCGCGCGCGAAATCCAGAGCATCCTTCTCCCCGCCCGCCCCCCCGCCGTCGACGGCTACCGGATCAGCGGGCTCAACATTCCCGCGCGGCACGTCAGCGGCGACTATTTCGATTACCTGCAAATCGACGAACACCACTGGGGCATCGTCATCGCCGACGTCTCGGGCAAAGGCATCCCCGCCGCGCTCATCACCGGCATGTGCCGCACCATGATGCGCGGCGCCGCCCCCGGCTGCACCTCGGCCGCGGAGGCCCTGCGCCGGGTCAACCGCCAACTCTACCCCGACATCAAAGAGGACATGTTCGTCAGCATGCTCTACATGGTCCTCGACACGCGGTCCGGCGACGTGACCATGGCGCGCGCCGGACACGACCCGCCCCTCCTCTACCGCGCCGAAGGACGGCAAGTCGTGCCCCTGAGCCCGGCGGGCATCGCGGCGGGCGTTGACAGTGGAGACGTGTTCGATAGGGTCTTGGCCGACGAAACGGTCAAGCTCGGACCGGGTGACGGCATCCTGCTCTACACGGACGGGGCAACCGAGGCCCTCGACCGGCACGAGGCGGAGTTCGGTCTCGCCCGGCTGACCCAAGCCGTCCAGGCCAACGCACCGAAAGGCGCCGAAGCCACGGTGACCAACATCGCCGAAGAGCTCCGCGAGTTCGCCGGCGACGCCCCGCAATACGACGACATCACCCTGATCTCCATCTTCAAACTATGAGCAAGAAACCACACGACGACCCGTCCGCGGAGGCCGCGGCCGAGGAAACCGCCGAGGGCGCCGCCAGCCAGCCCGATCCAGCCGCGGAGGCCGAGAAATTCCGCGACCTCGCCATGCGCACCGCCGCCGATTTCGACAACTACCGCAAGCGCGCCGCGCGCGAGAAAGAGGACGCCATCCGCTACGCCAACTCCTCTCTCCTCGAAAACCTGCTGCCCGTGGTCGACAATTTCGAACTCGGCCTCGACGCCGCCCGCTCCGCCCCCGACGCCGCCGCCATCCTGCAAGGGCTCGACATGGTTTCGCGCCAGCTCCGCGACTTCTTGGCCGGTTCCGGGCTGGAGGAAATCAAAACCGAGGGCGCCGAATTCGACCCCAATGTGATGGAAGCCGTCGGGCACGAACCCGATGACAAGGTTGCCGAGAACGGCGTGCTGCGGCAGACGCGGCGCGGCTACAAACTGCGCGACCGCCTCCTCCGTCCGGCCAGCGTGGTCGTCTCCAAAGGCCCGTCCACGTAGACACCTCCATGTCGTCCCGTCACCGTCAGGACGCCTACGAGTTGCTCGGGGTGGCGCGCGGCGCCTCCGCGGAAGAGCTCAAAGGGGCCTACCGCAAGCTGGCCATGAAATACCATCCGGACCGCAATCCGGGTAACGCCGAAGCCGAGGAGCATTTCAAACAGATCTCCCAGGCTTATGACATTCTCATCGACCCGGAAAAACGGGCCGCCTACGACCGCTACGGCTACGCCGCTTTCCAAGGCGGGGGAGCAGGTCCGGGCGCGGGCTTCCACGACCCCTTCGATCTTTTCCGCGAGGTTTTCGGTTCCGGGGGCGGCGGGATTTTCGAGCACTTCTTCGGCGGTGGTGCGGGCGGCGGCGAAACGGGACGCGGGGCCGACCTGCGCTACGACCTGGAAATCAAACTCGAGGAAGCGGCCCGCGGCGTGGAGAAGGAAATCGAGCTGCGCAAGACGGGACGCTGTTCCGCCTGCGGCGGATCGGGGGCCGGTCCCGGAGCGCGTCTCCACACCTGCCCGACGTGCCGCGGACGCGGCCAAGTCATTGCCTCACGCGGCTTTTTCCAAGTCGCCCAGCCCTGCCCCCGCTGCCACGGCGCCGGGGAAATGTTCGACCACCCCTGCAAGGTTTGCCGCGGCGACGGACGCGCCGAGGTCACCTCGCGCATCAAACTGAAAATTCCCGCCGGCATCGAGGACGGCACCCGGCTGCGCTCCGGGGGCAACGGCGAGGCCGGCACCCGCGGGGCGCCGAGCGGCGACCTCTACGTGGTCATCCACGTCCGCGAGCACAGCGTCTTCTCGCGCGACGGCGACGATCTCTACTGCGAGATCCCCGTCCCCTTTGTCACCGCGGCCCTTGGCGGCGAAATCAATGTCCCCACCCTCGACGGCAAAGCCTCGGTCAAAATTCCGGCCGGCACGCAGAACGGCAGCGTCTTCAAACTCCGCAACAAAGGCATGCCGCACCTCCGCGGCTCGGGTCACGGACAACTCCTCGTCCGCGTGGCCGTCGAAGTGCCGACCAAGCTGACCGCCGAACAGCGCAAAAAGCTCGAAGACTTCGCCTCCAGCTGCGGTGACCAGAACACTCCAATCACCAAAGGCTTCCTCGAACGGGCCAAGGAATTCTTCTCCTGACACCATGGCCTGGCGCTTGCACGACCAAGTGGTCCGCGGCGAGATCGACAACCGCACGCGCGGGCGCGTCACCGGGCGCATCTGGATCGAAGGATGGCGCGAACCGCTCGAACTTGCCTTGGACGGCGATGCGTGGCGCGACTTGGCCGGTCATCGGCTGCTCTTTCGCAATCCGCATCCGCAAAAAGGTCCGACCGGCGGGTTGTCCATTCTCCAAGAAGGCGTCGTGGGCGACATCACCGCTTCGCGCAAGGTGCGCGTTCCCGAAGTGGATGTCGCGGAGATGATGCGACTGGCTTCCGCCGGGTTCGATTACCCGTGGCGCTGGGGCAACGCACTCTACCTCGAATGGTTCAGCACGGCCAACGGCCGCGTGGTCATCGAGTCGACCGATTACGAATTGACCCTCGATGGCGAAGCCGCCTGGGTCATGACTCCCGGCGAAGAAGAGTCCCGGCGCCGGGCCAACGGACAAGCGCTCACCGGCTTCATGCAGCGCGTCGCCGGAGAATTTCCGGATACCGCGATTATTTCCGAAGAAGCCGCGGGGGATGACGATGACGAACCGATGAGCGCCGCCGAGGCCGCCGCCGAGGCCGATGATGCGCGAGAGAGTCTGCTGCTCGACCGGATCGCCCGCCGCTTAGAGGAGGTAGGCACGGACGAGGACGACTACTAGCGCATTCTCGAAGAGGAGCGCGCCCGTTTGCGCCGCGACCGCGGGGAACCCG
>CAYQMP010000016.1:0-11315 GCA_964418615.1 uncultured Chthoniobacter sp.
GCATCTTCGGCCTCGATGGCAGTCGCGGGCTGACCGACTTTCTCACCACCGACATCGACCTCGAGGACGTGGTCCAAACGTCCTCGGTGCCCAACCTCTATTTGTTGCCCAGCGGCAAGTTGCCTTACGACGCCGTCGGTGTCCTCAACTCCCAGCGTATGATGGACCTCATCGCGCAGGTCAAAAACCGCTTTGACATCGTGTTCTTTGACTCGCCGCCGATCCTCGGAGTGAGCGACGCCTCGGTTTTGGTCCGCGCCCTCGATCTCACCATCATTGTCGTGCAGCACCGCCGTTTTCCGCGCGCCATGCTGCAGCGCGTCAAGCAGGCCGTGCAAAATGTCGGGGGCAACATCCTCGGTGTCGTGCTCAACAACGTCGACGTCCGCCACGACCAATACTACGAGTATTACACCAACTACTATAACTACTACTACACCCCGCGCGCCCACGAAGAGGGGCTCGCCTCCGGGGCCATGGCCGAGGCCAAACCCAAAGGACGCGCCCGGCGTGCCGCCCGCGCTGCGGCGGACGACGAATATTAGGAGTTCCGGCCCATGACTTTTCTCCTCCGTATTCTTCCGGTGGTCGCCTTGGGATTCTGCGCCCACTCGGCTGTCGCTTCGGACGCGGCTTTCCGCACCGGCGACACCCTCGAACTGCGCATCGGCGGTGTTCCGGCCGAGGAGACGCAACTCGTCACCGGATCCTACACCATCGACGGGGAGGGGTTCATCAACCTCCCGCATATCGGGAAGGTGCGCGCCTCCGGGCTGGGTCAGGCCGAACTTCAGCGGGCCGTCGAGTCCGCCTACCGCAGTGGCGAGATTTACACCAACCCGACCATCACCGTCACTGTCCCGACGACCCTGCGTTTCGTCAACGTGAGCGGCGACGTGCGCCAGCCGCGCCGCGTCGAATACACCTCCGACCTCACCGTCCTCGGCGCAATCAGCGCGGCCGGGGGATTCACCGACTACGCAGACCAGCGCAAAGTCCGCGTCATGCGCGGCGGCCGCGTCCAGATCATCGACATCAAAGCCGTCCGCTCCAACCCGTCCCTCGACATCAAGCTCCTGCCCGGCGACCAGATCGAGGTCCCGCAGAGCTTCTGGTGAGCCCGGGGTCGCTTGACCGCAAGTAATACCTTGGTATTGTCCGCGCGATGGCGCGGTTTTTGTTTCCCCTGATCTGCTTTTTCGTGGGCATTTCCTCCCTCGGGGCGGGGGCCCAAGAGCTCGGGGCAACTATCAACAAATCCGGAACCGCGGTCACCGGCGTGACCTTCCGCGTTTGGGCGCCGAATGCGACAGTCGTGCATGTGGCGGGTGACTTCAATGGTTGGAACGAATCCGCCAATGCACTGACCAAGGACCCCGCCAGCAAGGTCTGGACCGCAACCGTTTCCGCCGCGCGGCCGGGAGATGCTTACAAATACATCATCTCCACCTCATCCAGTGGGACGCTGCGGCGCAAGGATCCGCGCGCCCGTGAGGTGCGCACCATGGGCGACGGATCACAGGCGGCCGTGATCTATGACAAGGATGCCTTTGTCTGGGAAGATGAGGGATTCCAGCCGCCCTTTCCCAACGAAATCGTCATGTATGAACTCCACGTCGGCACCTTCTACGATCCCCGTCCCGACGACGGCGAGCCGGCGACCTTCTACGATGCGGCGCAAAGGTTGGATTACCTGCGCGATCTCGGCATCAACATGATCGCCCTCATGCCGGTCAGCGAATTCAACGGCCGGCACAGCTGGGGCTACAATCCGATCGCCCTCTTCGCCATCGAGCAGGCCTACGGCGGCCCCGATGCCTTCAAGCATTTCGTCAACGAGGCGCACAAGCGCGGCATCGCCGTGCAGGTCGATGTCGTCCACAACCACTACGGCGATCTCGCGGCGCCCGGCGCTTCCGACCTCGAGAACTTCGACGGAGGGAATCCGTATTTTTACCACGGCGAGGACGAAGACACCCGCCCCGGAATCGGGCGAACCAAGTGGGGCCCGCGACCACGCTACAGCGATCCCATGGTGCGGGAGTTCATCAAGGACAATATCCGGATGTATCTCGAGGAATACAAAGTGTGGGCGCTCCGCTGGGATTCCCCGCGCAACATCACCGGCTATGACTCGAACCCCGGCACCGACGTCGGCGATCCGGATACCGAAATTCCCGAGGCTGTGGCCATGATGGAGGATATCAACAACGACATCAGGGCCAGAAACGTCCGTTACTACAGCATTGCGGAGGACGCGGATTCCGTCGGCGGCTACTCGGGACACTGGGAAATTTCGTTCCACAACGTGCTTTTTCCCCGTCTCCTTCCTCTGGATACCGACGGATCTTTGCCCGCTCCTTTCGAGGGAAAACTGGCATATCCCACGCTCAACCAGCGCAATACCAGCAACATCGGTTACCGTCTCGAGACCAAAGAGCAGCCCGGTTTTCGCGTCATCTTTTCCGAAAACCACGACAAATGCGGCGACCTCAACCGCGAGACCGACGGCGCGCGCTTGGCGCAGGATTTCGATCCCGCCAACCCGGAAAGTTACGCGGCGAGGAAGAAGACACTCCTCGCCTCGGCCATCACTCTCACGTCGGCCGGAACGCCCATGCTCTTCCAAGGTCAGGAAATGATGGCCGATGGCTACTTCGATGCTTACGTGAATCTCGACTGGCTGCGCTCGGCGCGTCATCCGGATATCATCCGCTTCCACCGCGACCTCATCCGCCTGCGCCGCAATCTCGACGGGGTTTCGCGCGCCCTGACTTTCACCTCTTTGCCGGAGGTCGATGACCTGACCGCGGTGACGCGCATCAATCTTGTCAATGAGGACGAAGGCTGGATGAGCTACGAGCGCAGGACCGGGAATTCCGGGGAGAGCGTCATGGTGGCCGCGAATTTTTCCGCAACGTCCCGCTGGGTCGGCATCGACTTCCCCGAGGCCGGTCCATGGCGCGTTCTCCTCAACAGCGATTCGTCCATCTACGGTTCCGATTTCGGGAATGTCGGTCCCGCGGTCGGCTCGAGCATCGACACCTTCGGTTCCCGCAATTTCCAGTCAATCGAGGTCGCGCCCTTCAGCGTCGTCGTCCTCGGCAAGTCGGCCGGTCCTGTCCAAGTCGCGGATGCCAACGGCAACGGCATCGATGACGGCTGGGAGCTTTTGTTCGGATCCTCCGACGCGACCGCCGACGGAGACCGCGACGGATTCAGCAATCTGGATGAATTCGCCAACGGCACCGATCCCTCGGTGCCCGACCGTGTCTCGTTCCCCGGCTCTTTCAACGACTGGAACATCATCAGCCGCAACGCCCGCTGGGATCCTCTCCGGTCGGTCTGGCGCTATGTCGCCCGCTTTCAGTCGCCCGGCACGCAGACGACCAAGGCTTACCTCGCCGATGGCTGGGTCTCCGGTCCGGACTATTCTTTCGAGATCGCGCAGCCCGGAACGTACGAAATCACCTACAGTCCTTCCACCGGTGCTTACGCCTCCCGCCCCGTCGATGCGGATACAAACGGCAACGGCATGTCCGATGCTTGGGAGCACTTTTATTTTTACCCGGCAACGTCGGCCACCGGCTCGGAAAATCCGGACGGCGATGCGTTCGACAACCTTGCCGAATTCCAACGCGGCAGTGATCCCACTGAATTCGATCAGCCGGCCATGGGCGTCGTCGGGTCTTACAACGGTTGGGATTGGACAGCCCGCAACATGCGCTATGCCGGACACGGCGTCTGGACGTTGGCCCTGCCTTTGCTGCAACCGCCCTCCGGCCCCAACTACAAATTCGGAGTCGGCCCGACCCAGGACGACGCCAACTGGGGGCAACCCACGGCGCAGGTTCCGGACGGCTTCAAATCGGACGTCGATTTTCAGTGGCCTTCCGGACTCGCGGGATGGCAAATCGTCCGCTTCAACGAGAAGAACTTCGTCACCTCCGTCGGTCCCGTTGCGGGGACCGTGGATCGCGACGGGGATACGATGCCGGACGCGTGGGAAAGTTTCTTCGGTCTTGATCCTCTGGTCCACGACGCGGCGGCGGATGCCGACGGGGATCAGGTGCTGAACGGCTTCGAATACGCCCGCTTCAGCTTGCCCGATACGGCGGACCGTTTTGCCGTCATGCACATGCCGGGCGGAGACCGCTGGGCGGAGAACGACGCGCGGACGCGGATGGTCTGGAATCGCGATGTCGGCCGCTGGGAGTTCGCCCTGCATTTCCTCTCCGCGGGGGACTACCAATTCAAATTTATGGCCGGGACCTACGAGGCGGGCACTTGGGGGTGGGACGGTGTCGGTGATACGCCCGGCTCTTCCGACAAGTGGGCCACGGGCAACATTTTCCAGACTTTTTCCGTGCCCGGACATTACTTCGTGCGTTTCGAGGAGATTTCGGGAACCTACGAGATTTCCGCGTTGCCCGCCGCGGATACCGACGGCGACGGGATGCCCGACGCGTGGGAACGTTTTCACGGCTTGCAGGTGGATGCGGATGATGCGCTCTCCGACCGGGACGGGGACGGCGTGCGCAATGTGCTCGAATACGCGCGCGGCAGCGATCCTTCCGTCGACGACCACTTCGACGAAATGTTCATGCCCGGCGATGGTTTTTGGAGCGCCGGTGACGCCAGTCGACGCATGACTTGGAATGCCGATGCGGCACGCTGGGAGTTCCCGCTCTTCGGCTCGGCCACGGGCGGGTCCCGCACCGCCGAGTTCAAGTTTTCTCTGGCTACTTATGGTGCGGGCACTTGGGGTTGGGAAGGCGCGGCAAGTCCCGGTCAGGCGGTTGTCTGGGCCAATGGCAACGTGGCGGCTTTGCTCGATGGTCGCCGCTGGTATGTCGTGCGCTTCGAGGAATATTCCGGCCGCTACGAGATCGTGGAAATGTCCGCGGCCGACAGCGACCGTGACGGTCTGCCTGACGAATGGGAACGCACCAGCGGTTTGTCCAGCGCGTCGCAGGACGCCGACGGCGACGGCTGGAGCAATCTGAACGAGTTTGTCCGCGGAACGAATCCGAGGTTTGCCGAGACGGTCCCCAAACGCATGACCGTGACCGGTGATGCTGCGCCTTTCCCGGTTTGGACACCGGAAGCCAATAACATGACTTGGAGTGACCAGCGGGCCCGCTGGGAGTGGTCGGGGACGTTTACCTCCTCGCGGACGGTGCAATTCAAGTTCTCCCAAGCCGACAACGGATGGTCCAGCGGTCCTTCTTGGGGGTCCGGATCGACATCCGGAGTGGCCCAGGAAGGCTCCGCCGGAAATCTCTCGCAAAGCGTGGTGGGCAACACCCGATACCTCGCCTATTTCGACGACCGGACGGGCGTTTACGGTCTCGTCCCGTATCCTGCCTCCCTCGACTGGCTGGCGGCGAACGGGTTGGCCGACGTGCCACTTGATCCCTGGACCGCTGACGATGACAACGACGGTATTTCCAATTTGCAGGAGTATGCCTTGGGTGGAAATCCTCTGCTAAGTGACCGGGCGGCCCTTCCCGTCGGGGTGACAACCAACGTCGGCGGCAGCAACCGCTTGGTTCTCCGCTGGCTGGAGCGCACCAATGGCGACACCAGCTTGACCTTCGCTCCGCAAGTATCCACCGACTTGATGTCGGCCAACTGGTCGACCCTCGTGTCTTCCAATTCCGCCGATATTTCCAATGTCCCCGCCGGCCACCGCCGCAAAGAGGTGTCCGTGCCGATGGATGGGGAGGGAATGTTCCTGCGCCTGAAGATCCAGGGGCCCTGATTTGATTCCCCATGCGATGGCTGCCGCGACCGCAACGTCGTTACCGGGCGCTTCGTGATCCGGGCAAGAAGCCGAAGGGGGCCAAAGACGGTTGGATCGGGGTGATCGTCGAGCGTGATGACCCGACCGACCGCCGCTCGCCTGGCACGATGTATGTCTACGGGAAGCAAGGTTACCTCGGTGATTTTCGCACCAATGAGAATGGCTTCATCGGCAACACCCGGGGCATCCCGCTCGGCCACTACACTCTGCGGCCCAAACGCAAAAGCGGCGCCAATTGGCCCGCGCAAACGCCCGCCATCACCGGACCCGGACAACCGGTCGGCAAACCGGGCCCCGGCTACAAAGCCGACGCCATCCTGCTGCATCCGGAAGGTCCTCGCGGACTTCCCGACTCGAGATCCTGTATCACCACCAATGCCGAAGGTTTTCGCCGCGTGATGCACATTATGCATCAAGCCCCGGATTCGATAGTCCCGCTCATCGTGGTTTAGGTGGATCGCGATGTCCCAGCGCGATTTTTCGTCCCGGAATATCGCGCCGGGGCGGCGCGATCCACCACCGAGCAACTTCTGCCGCCATTGACACGAGGAGCGTCCGCCACCATAGTCCGCCCTCCTTTTTCGCATCCGCATGGAAAACATCCGCAACGTCGCCATCATCGCCCACGTCGACCACGGCAAAACCACCCTGGTCGACCAGCTCCTCAAGCAGTCCGGCACCTTCCAAGCCCACGAGAAGGTCGAGGAGCGGGTCATGGATTCGATGGATCTCGAAAAGGAGAAGGGCATCACCATCCGGGCGAAGAACGCCTCGTTCCAGTGGGACAAATACACCATCAACATCGTCGACACCCCGGGCCACGCCGACTTCGGCGGCGAGGTGGAACGGATCATGAAAATGGTCGACGGCGTGCTGCTGGTCGTGGATGCCTACGAAGGTCCCCAGGCCCAGACCAAATTCGTCCTGCGCAAGGCCATGGAAAACGGCCTCAAGCCGGTTGTGGTCATCAACAAGATCGACCGCGAGAACGCCCGCCCGCACAAGGTCCTCGATATGGTCTTCGAGCTTTTCCTCGAATTGAACGCCACCGACGAGCAGCTTGATTTTCCCCACATCTACGCCAGCGCCAAGGCCGGCTTCGCCAAGCGTGAACTGGTCGACCCGAGCGAAACCATGGTCCCGCTTTACGAAGCGATCGCCTGGCACATTCCGGCGCCGAAAAAGTCGGACGCCGCCCACTTCCAGATGCTTGTCTCGAACCTCGACTACAGCGATTACCTCGGACGTATTGCCTACGGGCGAGTGATCAGTGGCGAGGTCAAAGTCGGGCAGTCCATCGTCTGCATCCACCAAGACGGACGCAAGGAGCGGGGCAACGTCACCGCCATCTTCGGTCACAAGGGTCTCGAAAAAATCAAGATCGAGTCGGCCTCCGAGGGCGACATCATCGGCCTGGCCGGATTCGAGGACGTCTTTATCGGCGAAACCCTCGTTGACAACGAGGAGCGCGAGGCGCTTCCTTTCATTCAAATCGACCCGCCGACCATCAGCATGCGGATCTGCGTCAATGATTCGCCGCTGGCCGGACGCGAGGGCAAGTTGCTCACCGCGCGCCAGATCAAAGACCGTCTCATCCGCGAGACCCGCACCAATGTCTCGCTGCAGGTGGCCGAGACGGAGACCGCCGGTCAGTTCGAGGTCAAAGCCCGCGGCGAGATGCAGATCGCCGTCCTCGTCGAACAGATGCGCCGCGAGGGCTTCGAACTTCTCGTCTCGCGTCCCGAAGTCATCTTCCAACGTGCGGACGACGGCTCCTTGCTCGAACCGATGGAGACCCTCTATGTCGATGTCCCGCCGGACAACCTCGGTGACATCCTGCAGGCCCTCGCTGCACGCAAGGCCGACATCGCCAACATGGAGCACCATCCGCACAGCGTGCTGGTGCAAGCTACCATTCCCACGCGCGGCATCATCGGATTGGAGACCGATCTGGTCAACGCGACCAAGGGCCTCGGCACGATGAGCCATCTCTTCAAAGAATACGGACCGCACAAAGGCGAGATCCCGAGCCGCGGCAAAGGTGTGCTCGTTTCGATGGAAGGCGGCACCAGCATGGCGTATGCGTTGGACACCATCCAGGAGCGTGGGCGCCTCTTCATCGGGCCGCAGGAGGAAATCTACGAGGGCATGATCGTCGGCGAGAATGCGCGTCCGGACGATTTGCCGGTCAACCCGTGCAAGGCGAAAAAGCTGACCAACATGCGCAGCCAGGGCGACGGCAAAGGCATCCAACTGGCCCCGCCTGTCCAGATGACCCTTGAGCGTTCGCTCGAATACATCGCCCCCGACGAATACGTCGAGGTCACGCCGAAGACGCTGCGTCTGCGCAAAAAGATCCTCGACGCCACCGCCCGCAAGCGCGCCGCGTCGAAATCGGCGGCCTGACTTTTGTTCCGTCGGCGGGGACGCCGAAGCCGCCCGGAAGCACCATCATCTTGCTGCTGTCATGGGCAGCGCACACAATCCCGCCTATGCCCGCGCTGGAACAAAAGCTCAAGGAGGTCTTCGGCTACGACACTTTCCGTCCCCACCAGCGGGAGATTGCCGAGTCGTTCCTCGCGGGACGCGACACCTTGGCCGTCCTGCCTACCGGCGCGGGCAAAAGTTTGTGCTACCAACTGCCGGCCGTGGTGCGGGACGGGCTGACTGTGGTTGTCTCGCCGCTCATCGCGCTGATGAAAGATCAGGTGGACCAACTCACGGCCAGTGGCGTGGCGGCAACTTTCCTCAACTCGACGCTCGATTCGGCCGAGGCGAAAAAGCGCTTCGCCAAACTTTACGCCGGCGAATACCGCTTGCTCTACCTCGCTCCCGAGCGGCTCATGCTGCCGGACTTCTTCGGCAAGCTCGGCGAGTGGGGAATGAAAGCACTGGCCGTCGACGAAGCGCACTGCATCAGCGAGTGGGGTCACGACTTCCGTCCGGAATACCGCCGCCTGCGCGAAGTGCGGGAAACTTTCGCTGACATCCCTCTGCTGGCCCTCACCGCGACGGCCACGCCGCGGGTGCGCGAGGATATCCGGACGCAACTTGAACTGCGTGAACCCGAGGTTTTCATCGCCAGCTTCAACCGTCCGAATCTCACTTACCGCGTGGTGCCCAAAGCCAAGGCCGCGGCGCAGGTGGCGCAATTTGTCCGCGACCGTCGCGACGAGGCCGGGATCGTCTACGCCCAGTCACGCCGTGCGGCGGAGTCGCTCGCTGCAGCCCTGTCAGAGTCGGGCATCAAAGCGGCGCCTTACCACGCGGGCCTGGACGCGGATGAACGTTCGCGCAACCAAGAGGCCTTCCTCCGCGACGACGTGCAGGTGGTCTGCGCCACCATCGCCTTCGGTATGGGGATCAACAAACCGAATGTGCGCTTTGTCATCCACGCCGACCTCCCGAAGAATGTGGAGAGCTATTACCAGGAAACCGGACGCGCCGGACGTGACGGGTTGCCTTCCGAGTGCCTGCTTCTTTACTCCCGCGGCGACGTGGTCAAATACCTGCGCTTCTTCGACGAGATCACCGACCGGCAGGCGCGCAACGAGGCGCGGACGCAACTCGAGAAGATGACCCACTTTGCCGAGGACGAGCGCTGCCGCCGCGTGGCGCTACTCGGGTATTTCGGGGAACAATGGACCGAGGACAACTGCGGCGCGTGCGACCAATGCCTCGCCCCGCGTGAAAAATGGGATGCTACCACCGACGTGCAGAAGTTGCTCAGCTGCGTTCTGCGTTTGCGCCAGAAAAGCGGATTCAGCACCGGCCTGCAGCACGCTGTCGAGGTTTTGACCGGGGGCAAATCGGAAAAAATCCTTCGCTGGGGACATGACACCGTCAGCACCTACGGCGTCGGCAACGACCAGCCGCGGGCCTATTGGGTCGATCTCGGACGCCAGTTGCTGCGGCTCGGGCTCCTCGAAGCCACGGAAGACAAATTCGCCACGATCAGCGTGACCGCCCGCGGCGTGGAAGTGCTGCGCGAACGGACACCGGTGCAACTGACGCGTCCCATGATCATGCCGGCGAAGGACAAAAGTCCGGGCACGGCGAGGAAGCGCCGGGCACGAGCGGGCGAGGTCGAATGCGACGAGGGACTCTTCGAGGTGCTGCGCAAACTGCGCGCCGAACTGGCCCGTGCCCGCAATGTGCCGCCTTATGTCGTTTTTTCCGATGCCACCCTCCGGCACATGGCGCGGGAGTATCCGCGCGACGAAGTTGCGCTGCTCCAAGTGCCTGGGGTGGGGGAGCGGAAGTTGTCCGATTATGGACAAGTCTTCCTCGCCGCGATCGGCGGATGGTTGTCGACCAAACCGCGGTTGGATTTCTCCTGATTGTAGCGGCGGTCTATGACCGTCGGTGCATTGATGGCTCGGGTTCCGACGCTCATAGAGCGCCGCTACAAGTGTGGAAAGGGACGGCTTTTCGCATCGACACCTCTAGCCGGATCTGGTCTTTGAACACGCATGTCGAACGATGTCGGTCAGCTGCTTTTGGTCGGGGTGCCCGGGACGGAATTGGATGCGGAAACGGCGGCCATGCTGCGGCGGGTGCAGCCGGGCGGATTCATTCTTTTCGGACGCAACATCAAAGCGCCGGAGCAACTGCGGAAGCTCATCGACGACCTGCGCGACCTCTCGAAGGTTGAGCCGGTCATCACCATCGACCAGGAAGGCGGACGCGTCTCACGCCTGCGGCTCATCGGCGAGGAACCGCCCAACGCGCAGCAACTGCGCGACCGCGGGAACCCGGAGCTGGTCCGTCGTCACGGTGAATTGACCGCGAAACTCCTGCGACTCTTCGGCTTCAATCTCGACCTCTGCCCGGTGCTGGACATTTCCTTCGACGACGAGGCGGACAACTCGCTGCGGGGACGTTGTTACGGCAAAACCGCGGACCAAGTCATCGCCTTGGCCGGAGAGTTCAACAGCGCCTTGCGCGGCGGCGGCATCCTCAGTTGCGGCAAACATTTTCCCGGCTATGCGGCGGCGGTGGAAGATCCGCACCATTCCTTCCCGGTCATCGAACGCGACCGCGCGGCCATGGAGGCCAACGAACTGGCGGTGTTTCGTCATTTTGCCCCGCTGGTCGACAGCATGATGATCGGTCACATCCACTACGGCTCGCTCGATCCGGAAATGCGTCCGGCCTCGCTTTCGCCGGTCATGATCAATGGCCTGCTCCGCGAAGAAATGGGCTTCGACGGATTAGTCATGACCGATGACCTCGACATGGGCGCCATCCTCAACACGACGACGTTCGACGACATGCTTTCGCTCGGGTTGGCCGCGGGCAATGACTTGCTTATGATCTGTCACCGCGTCGACATGCTCGACCAAGCGCGGGCCGTGCTCGAGAAGCAACCGGAGTCCGTGCGCGAACCGGCCTTGCGCCGCGTGGCGGAATTCAAAAAGAAGATGGCGGCACCGACCGCGTTTTCGCTTGCCGAGTTCGCAGCGATCAACCGCGATATCTGGGATCTGCGTGTGGCCACGCTGGGCGA
>CAYQMP010000016.1:11415-13057 GCA_964418615.1 uncultured Chthoniobacter sp.
CTGCCGCTCCTCGACTGGGTGGTGCTGGGCCTTTATTTCGCCGCGATGCTCGGGGTTGGTCTGTATTTCTATCAATCGGGCAAAAGTTCGACCGCGGAGGGTTTCACCAAGGCGGACGGCGCCATGCCGGGTTGGGTGGTGGGGCTTTCCATCCTCGCCACCTATCTCAGCAGCATCAGTTTTCTCGCCCTTCCGGGGCGGGCCTACGCGGGGAACTGGAACGCGTTCGTCTTCAGCTTGTCCCTGCCACTCGCCGTTTGGGCAGCGGCGCGGTGGTTTGTGCCCTACTACCGTGCGACCGGTGAAGTTTCGGCCTACAGCCATCTTGAAACCCGCTTCGGTCCGTGGGCCCGCGTCTACGCCGGCGTGTGCTATCTGCTCACGCAATTGGCCCGCATGGGGTCGGTCATGTTTCTCATGGCGCTTCCCCTGCACCTGCTCCTCGGCTGGGAAATGCATTGGGTCATTCTGCTTACCGGAGCGTCGGTCATTCTCTACACCATGCTCGGCGGCATCGTCGCCGTGATGTGGAGCGACGCCGTGCAGGCTCTCATTCTCATGGCCGGTGCTCTGCTCTGTCTGGTGCTTTTGCTTGCGGGATTGCCCGGGGGATTCGCCGCGGGGGTCGAATATGCCGTGGTCCATGACAAGTTCTCGCTCGGCAGTTTCGGTGCCTCGCTCGGCGAATCGACCTTCTGGGTCGTGCTGGCCTACGGGCTGGTCATCAATCTGCAAAATTTCGGCATCGATCAAAACTACGTGCAGCGCTACGTGGCGGCGCGTTCGGAGCAGGCGGCGCGGCGCAGCTTGTGGCTCGGGGGCATGCTCTACATTCCGGTCTCGCTCGTCTTCTTTCTCATCGGCACGGGGCTGTTTGTTTTCTACGGAACCCAACCCGGGCTGCTCCCGGCGAACCTGCAGGCCGAAGATCAGGCGGACCGCATCTTTCCCTTTTTCATCCTCACCCAACTGCCGCCCGGGGTGAGGGGACTGCTACTCGCCGCCATCTTCTCCGCGGCCATGAGCACGCTCTCCACCAGCTTGAATTCGTCGGCCACCTTGCTCCTCACCGATTGGTATCAGCGCTTCTTCCGTCCGCAGGCGAGCGAACGCGAGTCGATGCGCGTGCTGCACCTTGCCTCGCTCCTCTGGGGTGCGCTCGGCACGGGCGTGGCCTTGGCCATGATCGGGGTCAAAGCCGCGCTCGATGCGTGGTGGACGCTGTCGGGAATCTTCGCCGGCGGGATGCTCGGGCTTTTTCTCCTCGGGCTGATCTCCCGCCGGGCGGGCAATCCGGCCGCGGTCACCGCGGTGGTGGTCGGGGTGCTGGTTATTCTGTGGATGACCCTGTCGCCCGGAGCGGCGGGGTGGCCGGTGGAGTTGCAGAGTCCTTTTCACAGCTTCATGACGGTGGTGGTGGGGGCTCTGGTCAGCCTTCTGGTCGGGCTGGGGGCGAGTCGGTTGTTCGGACCGCCGCGCCACTCCTTCTCCCGGTAGGGTCCGCTGGCCCAGCGGACCGCCACCTTACAAATGCAAGCCAAGTCACCGGCCCCTGAGCCTACGGGCCCTACCAAGTGGGAAATGACGGTTTTTGTGCTCATTCCCTGCGTAATTCGCGCTTGAGTCGGGGTATTAGGGGAGC
>CAYQMP010000017.1:0-13018 GCA_964418615.1 uncultured Chthoniobacter sp.
GGAAGACGTGCCCGGGTTCGGTCAAGTCGGCCGGACCGGACTTGCCCGAAGACAGCGTCTTGATCGTGCGGGCGCGATCACGGGCGCTGATTCCCGTAGTCACGCCGCGCGCCGCATCGACCGAGACCGTGAAGTCGGTGCGGTGCAGTTCGCGGTTGTGCGCCACCATGCGCTGCAGTCCGAGCTGGCGCGCGCGTTCCGGGGTCAGCGGCACGCAAATGAGACCGCGGCCGTGCTTGGCCATGAAATTCACCGCCTCGGGCGTCACCTTGGAGGCGGCCATGACCAGATCCCCCTCGTTCTCGCGCTCGGCATCGTCGGTCACAATGACCATTTTGCCGGCGCGGATGTCCTTGAGGACGGACTCGATCGGGTCGAAGGACGGCTTGCTCACGGCCCTCCAGTAAAGCAGCGGCGCGCCCTTTGGGCAATGGCCGCACGCGGGGAAGGCATTGATTTCCCGGGGACGGCGGATAAGGTCGGACCTCATGTCCATGCGACGTCTCCTGCCCGCAATACTCGTTCTTTTCCTGCTCCCGGCCACCGCGGCCGTGCAAGCTGCCGCGAGCTACGTCATCGTCGACAGCGACACCGGCCACATCCTCGCCGAGAGCAACCGCAACGACAAACGGCAGGTGGCCAGTCTGACCAAAATCGCCACCGCCATGGTCGTGCTCGACTGGGCCGAAGCCACCGGCACCTCCATGGCCACGGCAGTCGAGGTCCCACCCGGTGTCACTGCGGTCGGCGGGGTCAATCCGTGCGGACTGCAACCCGGCGACCGCGCCTCGCTGCGCGATCTTCTTTCCGCCGCCATGATGCAATCCGACAACCACGCGGCCTACACGCTGGCTTACAATGTCGGCGGACGGTTGCCCAACCCGCAGGGCCTCTCGCCGGCCGACAACTTCACCGCGCAGATGAACGCGCTGGCGCGGAAGTTGGGCATGAAGCGCACGCTCTTTCTCAACGCGCACGGCTTGGACAACGCCTCCCCGGCGCCGCATTCCACCGCGGCGGACATGGCTCGGCTGACCCGTTACGCCTACAGCCATGGCGGTTTCAATTTCTACACCTCCCAGCCAACGCGGGAAATCACCATCCAAGGCGCGGACGGATTGCCGCGTTCCTTGCTGCTGCGCAACACGAACGAGCTCCTCGGCCAGGACGGCATCGAAGGGGTCAAGACCGGACGAACCTCTCGGGCCGGCGACTGCCTGATCCTTGCCGCCGACCGCGAAGCCGTGCCCGTGACCAACGAGCAAGGGCAGAAGGTCGCCATCCCCCGCCGCCTCATCGTCGTGCTGCTCGCCTCGCCGGACCGCTTTGGCGAAGGCTTGGCCATGGTTCGCCGCGGCTGGAATTTGCACGACAGCTGGATGTCCAAAGGACGGCCGGTGAGCAAGCGCAGCACCCTCTGAGCCGCATGCCCGCAACGCGTCTGGGCATCCTCACCGCCGGCGGCGACTGCGCGGGCCTCAATGCGGTCATCCGCGGCTTGGTCTGCGCCGCCGCGCAGCGGCAAATGGAGGTGGTCGGCTTCACCGAGGGTTACGAGGGACTGCTCGAACCCTCCCGCGCCAAGCTGCTCACCCCGGAAAACACACGCGGCATCGCCGCCACCGGCGGAACCATTCTCGGCTCGACCAACAAAGGGCGTTTCCAAGCACGGCGCGGCGCCGGCGGACAACCCGTCCTTTCCGACTCGCTGGTGCGTGCGGCGCGCGCCGCGCTCGAGCAGCAGCGCGCCTCGGCCCTCGTCGTGCTCGGCGGTGACGGTTCGCTGCGCACCGCCTTGCAGTTGGCGCGCGCCGGACTGCATGTCATCGGCGTGCCCAAGACGATCGACAACGACATCGATTCGACCGACGTGACATTCGGCTTCGACACCGCGGTGGCCCGCGTCACTGCGGCCGTGGAGGAATTGCGCACCACCGCCGAAAGCCACCGCCGCCTCATGGTCCTCGAAGTGATGGGCCGTCACACCGGTTGGCTCGCCCTGCACGGCGCGGTGGCCGGAGGCGCCGATATCGCGCTCATTCCGGAAATCCCTTTCGACGGCGACAACCTGATCCGCGTGGTCAAAGAAGCCGACCGCCGCGGCCAGCGCTCGCTGGTCGCCGTGGTGGCCGAAGGGGCACGCGCCCGGACTGGACGACAGGTGCGGCGCCAAACCTCCACCGGCGACAGCCGCCTCGGGGGAATCGGTGCGTTCGTCGAATCCCTCGTCGCCTCGCGCACCGGACGCGAGACACGCTCCTGCGTGCTGGGACATTTGCAACGCGGCGGTTCGCCCACCGCCTTCGATCGTGTGCTCGGACAGCAATTCGGCGTCCGCGCCGTCGAGCTGGCAGCCGACGGCATGTTCGGCCGCATGGTCAGCTACCGGTTCGGCTCGGTGACCGACGCGGCCTTGGCCGACGCCGTGGGACGACGCCGCTCCGTCGCGCCCGAAAGCCAGATCTTACGCCACGCCCGCGCGCTCGGCATTTACCTCGGCGAGTGAATAGCTCTTGAGGTAGGGACGAGCGGCTCGCTCGTCCGCTCTGTTTCCAACGGACGGGCGAGACGCCCGTGCCCCCTGCCCAAACCAAAAGTCTATGAGCAATGGGACGTTGGTCAGCTATCACTCACCACCGCCCTTGAGAGCGTTTCTTCATACGCGTCGACGATTTCCCGGAGATCGAACTTCGCAGCCAGCCGCAGGCTGCTTTCCTGCCGGCGCCGCAAAGCGTCGCGATCGTCCATGGCTTGCGCCAAGGCTCTAACCCAAGCCGCTTGGTCATTGACCGCGCACGACCATCCGTTGACGCCATCCTCGAGCACATCGGCCAGACCCGGGATCGCACTGCCGCAAAGAGCCAGCCCGCGCGCGGCGGCCTCGATGGCCGCGACGGGCAAGCCTTCGGATAAAGAGGGCATAAGCAGCAAATCGGAACGACCGAGTTCCGCCTGCACCTCGCTCTCGTCGGCCCAACCACGCAAGTCGCAACGATCGGCCACCCCCGCCCGCGCCAACTCACGCCGCAGCTCATCCCTCAGCGGACCATCACCGAGAAAAACAGCCCGCCAAGGACGACCGCGCAATGCACCGAGCACCGGCGCGAGAAAAACGGGATTTTTCTGCACGCTCATGCGCCCGACGAAGAGCAGTCGGAGCACGCCATCCGCGGTCGGCTCCGGCGGGGCGGTCGCGCGCGCGGCGATGCCGTTGAGAATGACCCGCGGCTCGAGACCGTAGGCGTCGCGGGCCAACTTCGCCACATGCGTGCTCACCGCGGTGACCGCCGCCGCATCGCGCCAGATCATTCCGGTGAACGGCTTGACCACGCGGAACAAATGGTCCGTCTGCTCCGGCGCACCACCGGGCACGTCGCCGAGGTGCGCGGTCAGCACATAGGGGATTCCGGTGAAACGATGGGCCAGCCAAGCCACGGGTCCGGTCGGCACGGCGAAATGGACGTGCATGACATCGGGTCGCCACGAGCGCGCCGCCTGCCAGACAGGCCACGCGTTGGACAACACATAGCCCGCCATCTCGGGCACCGTGCAGGTATCCGCTTTGCGCCGGAAGGAAAAGACGCGCCGGATATCGACGCCGGACGCCATCTGCCGCGCCGGCAGGTCTCCGGTGCGCGAAGTTTGCACGCGCACCTCGTGTCCGCGCCGCGCGAGTTCGCCCGCTACCTGCGCAGCCACGCGCCCGCCCCCGCCGCCGACCGGGGGATACTCGTAATTGACCACGAGAATTCTCACTCCCGCGCCGCCCTCCATTGTCCGTAGACCCACGCGTTCCACAAAAACAAGCGGTGGTTCCGACGTCCGGCAGCGTGTTCGTCCTGCAAACGCCGAGCCAGTGCCGGACAGGGCATGGCGTCCGGATCGATGCGCAACGCGCCATCGCGGAACCAAGCGCCGACCGGCACGCCGAAGCCTTTCTTTTTGCGGTCGATGATGCGATCCGGCAACAGGCCCCGCGCCGCTTCCTTGAGCAGGTATTTCGTTGTCCCCCCGCGCAAGCGCCAGGCGGACGGGATCTTCCGCGCGAAGTCCGCCACGTTGATATCGAGGAAAGGTGCTCGCACTTCCAAGCTGTTCATCATGCTGGCCCGGTCGACCTTGGCCAGGACGCTTTCCTGCAAATAAAGACGGACGAAAAACGCGGTGGCTTTTTCCACCGGATCATTGTTTTGCACACCGTCCCACGCCTCGACAGCCTCGGAGAAAACGTCTTCGAGGTCCGCCCCGCTGAAGCAATCGCGCCAATCGGACAAATCCATCCCCGCCATCCACGTGGGGATCCAGAGCGGGGGCGGTTGGGCTGCACCGCGGACAAAGCGCTTGGCCGCGAAGTCGAGGCTCAAGTAGCGGTGCGAAACCGGCAGGCGGTCGGCCAAGGCGATGATCGCCGGATGCAGGGCGCGCGGCACGAGACGCCGGTAGAGGGCGGCATAACGCAAAGCGCGGAACGGTTCGTAGCCGGCGAAAAGCTCGTCACCGCCGTCGCCCCCGAGCGCGACGGTCACTTCTTGCCGGGTGAATTTGCAAAGCAGGTAAGTCGGCAGGAGCGAACTGTCGCCGTTCGGCTCGTCGAGTCGCCCGTAGATTTCGGGCAGCAAGGAACGCGCGCCGTCGAGGCTCAGGGTTTCCGTCCGGTGCTTCGTCCCGATCCACCGCGCGGCTTCGTCCGCGTAGGGAAGTTCGTCATAGGTCGGTTCGTCGAATCCGATGCTGAAGGTGCGCAGGTCCCCGGCCGGCAATTCCTTGGCGGCCAGCGCGGCGACAAGCGAAGAATCGATGCCGCCGCTGAGAAAAACGCCGACCGGCACGTCGGCCACCAAGCGCCGCTTGACCGCGGCCGCGATGAGGGACCGCAGTTCCTCGCAGCGCTGCGCGAAGGAGCCCCCCTCCTCCGGAGCCGGCTGGTAATCCCAGTAACGCCAGACGCGCAATGCCCCGGAAGCCAGATCAAGGGAAAGACAATGACCCCCGGGCAGCTTGCGCGCGCCGTCGGTCATGGCCAACGGCGCGGGAACGTAGCCGTAGGCGAAATATTTGCGCACCGCCAAGGCGTTGATTCCGCGCGGCACGTCCGGATGTGCCAGGAGAGCATCGAGCTCCGAGGCGAAGGCAAACAGCCCGAGGGCCGGGGCATGATGGTAATAGAACGGCTTTTTGCCGAAACGGTCGCGGCTGCCGAAAAGGCGTCGCCGTTTGCGGTCGTGGATGACGAAAGCCCACATCCCGTTGAGACGATCGACCATGCTGTCGCCCCATTCGGCGTAGGCCGCGAGCAACACTTCGGTATCGGAGTGGTCCGTGCGGAAAACCTGCCCGCAGCGCACCAACTCTTCGCGAAGTTCGGCAAAATTGTAGATCTCGCCGTTGAAGACGATGCCGACTGTTTCCCCGGCATTCCACATGGGCTGCGCCCCGCCTTGGAGATCGAGAATACTCAGGCGGCGATGGCCGAGGAAAACGCCGTCGTTCTCCGCGTAACCTTCGGCGTCGGGACCGCGGTCGGTCAGACACCGCGTCATGCGCACAAGGTCCTCCCGCGTGCCCGGTCCGGTGAATCCCGCGATGCCGCACATGGCCGGGACGCGGGTCAGCCGTCCGCGCGGTCGAGATTGCGCGTCGAGCGCACGAGGTAGATGGCCTTGTCCTGCGACTCGTGGAAGGTGCGCGTCACCATCTCGGCCAGCAGGCCCATGAGCACGCAGATGATGCCGGTCATGAAGGAAAAGACCGCCATCATGGGCAAAGGCGTGTCGGTGAAGAAATACCCCTTGGTCCGCATGTAGAAAGTCCACACGCTGAAGCCGAGCGCCGCGGCGAAGAAAAGCAGGCCCCAGAAGCCGAAGAGATACATCGGCTTGAGCATGAATTTGTCCATGAACTTCACCGTGACCAGGTCGAAGATGACCTTGATCACGCGCTCCAGCCCGTATTTGGAGGAACCCGTGCGCCGCGCGTGGTGATTGACCGTGATTTCCGTGATGCGCGCGCCGTGCCACTTGGCGTAGATGGGAAGGAAACGGTGCATCTCGCCGTAAAGCCGCACGCCCTTGATCACCTCCGCGCGGTAGGCCTTGAGCGAGCAGCCGAAGTCGTGGAGCGAAACACCGCTCACGCCGGAGATGAGCCGGTTGGCCATGATGCTCGGCACATTGCGCTGCAGGGCATTGTCCTGGCGGTCCTTGCGCCAGCCGCTGACCACGTCATAGCCCTCGTCGATTTTTTCGAGCATGCGCGGGATGTCGGCCGGATCGTTCTGCGCATCGCCGTCCATCGGGATGATCACTTCCCCGCGGGCATGATCGAAGCCCGCCATCATCGCCGCAGTCTGGCCGAAGTTGCGGCGGAAGTGTATGACACGAACATGCGGGTCCCGCGCGGCGATGGCGTCGAGCTTTTCGTCCGACCCGTCCGTGCTGCCGTCGTTGATAAAAATGATTTCCCAAGGGCGCCCGAGACCGGCGAGGACCCGGTGCGTGGACTCGTAGAGCGACTCGATCGCCCCGGACTCGTTGAAGACGGGAACGGTGACCGATACCAATCCGGTCAGTTTGTGTGCGGTCGACATGTCAGCGGGACAGATAGCTAGAGATGGCCTCGACCAGACCGGGAACGTCGTGGCGCTCCGCTTCCACGGCGGGGCGGGCCCCGTGCTCTTCCAAGGTCCGGGTCGTGACCGGACCGATACTGGCAAACTTGACGCCGCTTGGCAGCGGTAATTTCAGGGCGAAAAAGTTCTTCACGGTCGAGGAACTGGTGAAAACGACCAGGTCGGCCCCCTCGGAGACCAGCCTTTCGCGGGCCCGCGTGCGGTCCTCGGTTTCCGCCACCGTGCGGTAGGCAATGGCCTCGTCGACGATCGCCCCCATTTTCGCCAGATCGGCGGCCAATTCGCCGCTGGCCTCCCCGGGGCGGACGACGAGCATCTTCACGTTTTCGATGCCGGTCTGTTTGCGGAATGTTTCGGCCAGCGAGGCGGCATGGAAATTTTCCGCCACGAGGTCGACATGGTAATGGCGGTCTTTGAGGCGCTGCGCGGTGGCCGCACCGACCGCGGCGAATTTCGCGCCGCCGATCTCGCGCGCATCGTCATAGAGCTTGTCGAAGATTTCGAAAAAGACGTCCACCCCGTTGGCGCTGGTGAAGACCAGCCACTCGTAGAGATGCGCGTCCTGCACCAACTCGGCGAATTCCCTCAGGTCGGGCGGAGGATCCCGTTTGATCAAGGGCATCTCGCAGACATCGGCCCCGAGGTCACGCAGCGCCGCGGTCAGCTTTGATGCCTGGGCCCGGCTGCGGGTGACCACGATGCGGCGGCCGGACAGCGGACGCGCCATGGCCGCCAACAAATCGGGTGCCAGCGCCACCACGTCGCCGAAGACGGCCACGGCCGGGGCCGTCAGGCCGTTCTTTTGCGCGAGCGCCGCAATATCGCCGAGCGTCCCGGTCACCGTCTTCTGGTCACCGCGCGTGGCGTGACGAATGACCGCGGCCGGAGTCTCCCGCGGCGCGCCGCCGCGCACCATCGCCTTGGCGATGCCGTCCAAGTGCTCCATCCCCATGAGCATCACCTTCGTTCCCGGCACCGCGCCGATCCGCGCGTAGAACTCCGCCGCATCACTCTCCGAAGGATCGCGGTGTCCGGTAAAAATAGTCAGAGCCGTGTTGATCGTCCGCATGGTCACGGGAATCCCCGCCGCGGCCGGACCCGCGATTGCGGAGCTGACACCGGGCACCACCTCGAAGCGCAACCCGGCGCGCGCCAGTTCGAGCGCCTCCTCGGCCCCGCGGGCGAAAACGAACGGGTCGCCGCCCTTGAGCCGCACCACACGGTGTCCCGCCTTGGTTTTCTCCAGCAACAAGCGGTTGATCTCCTCCTGCGCCATGGCGTGGTCGCCGGATTTTTTCCCCGCATAGATCAGCTCCGCCCCGTCCGGGGCGAGCGCGAGCAGTTCGGGATTGACCAGATTGTCATAGACGACAACCCCGGCGCGCCCCAGCAGTTCACGTCCACGCAAGGTAAGCAGTCCGGGATCCCCCGGGCCCGCTCCGATCAGATAACAGATGCCTTCCTTCTTATTCGCCATGCAACTTCTTCGCCGCGGCTTTGCCCACGGCCGACGGGTTGTTGATCGATCCCTCGACCACCGCATGTTTGGGCCGCGCCCCCGGGGCGTCAAACAGAACCGCCCGCAAAGACAAAACTTCCCCCTGCACGGTGCCCAGCGCACCCAAGGCCAGATGGCAGCCCCCGCCCAAGGCACGCAGGACCGCCCGTTCGGCCCACACTGCCACCGCGGTCTCGTGATGATAAAGGGCGGCGACGACATGCGAGGCGCGTTCGTCCTCCTCGCGCACCTCGATGGCCAGAGCGCCCTGACCCGGGGCCGGCAGGAACCCCGGCAGGGCCGAGACGTGGAGTGTCACCCCCGCCACCTTGATCGGTCCCACGGTCGCCAAACCCAGCCGCTCCAAACCGGCTGCGGCCAGAATGACCGCGTCAAATTCGCCGGAAGCCACCTTGCCCAGACGGGTCGGAACATTCCCGCGGATGGACACCATCTGCACATCGTCCCGCAAAGCCAGCATCATGGCGCAACGACGAGGACTCCCCGTGCCGACGCGTGAACCGGCCGGCAGTGCGTCCGCCCCGCCCGTGCGGCGGCTGACCAACACATCACCCGCCTTGGCCCGGCGCGTGATGGTGGCCAGCCAAATTCCCGCGGGTGATTCCACCGGCAAGTCCTTCAGGCTGTGCACCGCCGCGTCGGCGCGGTGTTCGAGCAAAGCGCGTTGCAATTCTTTGGTGAAAACGCCGGACCCGCCGAGCGCGGTCAGCTCCTCTGCGGGATGCAGATCCCCCGTCGTGCGGACAATTTCCTCGCGGAAGGTCAGCTCGGGCCATGCCTCTTGCAGTTCGCCTATGACAAGCTGTGTCTGGCGACGGGCCAGCTCGCTGCCCCGTGTGGCGAGGATGAAATCCTCCATGGCATTCAGGCCGCGACCCGCCACGCCCCGGCGCGTCCGGTGCGGAAATCCTCCGCCTGCGCGGCGACCAGCGCCTCGGCCCGCTCCACCTCCGCGGCGCGCAGCGATTCGCCTTCGCGTGCGATGGCCTCGAGCGCGTCGACGTCGTGCAGCACCACACCGGGCAGATGACGGATTTCCGGGTCGAAATCGCGCGGCACGGCAAGATCGAGGAGGAACAAAGGACGCCCCTCCCGCACGGACAAAACGGGAGCCAGTTCCCCGGCGGAAAGAAGACGTTCGGAAGCGGCCGCGCTGGCGATGACGATGTCCGCCGTCGCGAGATGGTCGCGCCAGTGGAGGAAGTCGACCGGTTGTCCGCCCAATGCCCCGGCCAAGGCCTCGGCCCGGGCGGCCGTGCGGTTGGAAACGAGCAATTCTTTGAGCCCCCGCGTGCACAAACTACGGGCCACGCCTTCCCCCGCTTCGCCCGCCCCGAGGAGCAAAGCGCGGCAGGCGGACAACTCGCCGAGCACCGACGAGGCCAGACGAGCGGCAGCCGATCCGACCGACACCGACCCGCGCCCCAGCGAAGTCTCGGTGCGCACCAGTTTGGCCACGCGGAAGGTTTGCTGGAAAAGGTGGTTGAGGTCCCCCGCGGTGTGCCCGGCGCCGAAGGCGGACGCGTAGGCATCTTTGACCTGTCCGAGAATTTCCGTCTCGCCCAAGACCATGGAATCCAGCCCGGCAGCCACACGGAACAGATGCCGCACGGCCTCATTGCCTTCCAGACGGTAAAATGGCGCCGCGCAACGAGAGCGTCGGTGGAGAAAATCGGCGGTCACTGTCATAGACGCGGCGGCCTCGGCGCACGCGCCGTAGATTTCCACGCGGTTGCAGGTCGAAAGCAGAACGGCTTCCCGCAGGCCGGCCCTTTCGCGCAAGGCGGCGAGAACTTCCGGCATCTCCGCCTCGGCCACCGCGAAGCATTCGCGCAGGGAGACCGCCGCGGTGTGGTGGCTCAGGCCGAGACAGAACAATTGCATGGGCGAGGGGCGAGACTACCGGCCGGTGCCGGACCGCGCAAGGCGTCCGCTTTTCGCTGGCCGGGACCGCTCCCACGTGCGACAAGTCCCCATGCGCCGTCTCCTCCCCGTCGCACTGGGCGCCCTTCTCGTGGCCGGCTGTGCCACCGGGCGCAAACTCCCTCCCTACGAGAAACCGCTGGCCCGCGCCCCCGTGCAGCAGGTCCGCACCACGGCCTACACGCACAGCGAAGCGGACCATATCAAATACGGACGCAAGACGGCCGCGGGGACCAACCTGCGCCGCGGGGAGATCAACAGCGCCGCGGCCGACTGGTCGCGCTGGCCGCTCGGCACCAAATTCCATCTTGTCGAAACGGGGGAAGTCTACGAGGTGGAGGACTACGGTTGGATGCTGGCCGGCACCAACACCATCGACCTCTACAAACCGAGCCGCGGCCACATGAACCGCTGGGGCGTGCGCCGCGTGACCATCGAAATCCTCGAATGGGGCGATCCGGAACGCAGCCACGCCATCCTCAAACCGCGCGACAAACACCGCCACGTCAAACTCATGGTCCGCCAACTCGAGGACCGCTACGCGCTGTGATTGCGCGGTAGGGGCGACTCCACCTGCTTTTGTTTTGGGTGGTAGGGACGGCTGGCCTCAGCCGTCCGTCTGCCTTCCTGTAGCGTCGCCATCCCCGGTGGATCGCGATGTCCCATCGCGATTCCCCCCCAGAAAAATCGCGCCAGGGACGGCGCGATCCACCCATTCCTCCGTGCCCTCCGTGCGTTCTGCGGTTAAAAGACTCTTCGTCCGATGAAAAACCCCTGGTCCGACCCCGCCCGCATCCTCGTCGCGCTCGTCTTCGGCGCAGTCGCCGGCGCTCTCATTCCGGCCGGCGCGGGTATCGGCACGCTGACGGCCGGTGCGGTTTTCGCGTTTGCCGGCGACCTCTTCCTTCGCCTCCTGCAAATGATCGTCGTCCCGCTGGTCGCCACGTCGATCATCACCAGCGTCGCGCGGCTCGGCCGCGACCATGCATTCGGTCGGCTCGGACTGAAAACCATCGCCTGGTATGCGGCCACCACGCTGCTGGCCTCGCTCGTGGCCATCGCCATTTTCAATCTGGTCCAACCCGGCAAGGTGGCTCCGGAGGTGTCCGCCCAGCTCACCGCCGCCGTGCCCGGCGATGTCGGCGAGGTGCGCGAAGGACTCGGCGACAAATCGACCGGGGACCTCGCCGACGTCATCCGCCGCGCCGTGCCGGTCAACATCATCGCCGCCGCCTCGGAAAACCGGGAAATGCTCGCCGTCATTTTCTTCGCCCTCCTCTTCGGCTTTTTCAGCGGACGCCTCGCCGACGGGAAACGGGAAGCTTTCCAGGGTTGGTGGGAAAGCGCCAATGACGTCATGCTGGCCATCACCCACGCCATCATGCGCGTGGCGCCCTTCGGCATCTTCGCCCTCATCGCCCAGACCGTGCAGCAAAGCGGGTCGGCCGCCCTCGGTCCGCTCGCCCTCTTTTTCGCCTGCGTGGCCGGCGGATTGCTTTTCCATCTCTTCGTCACCATGGCCATCCTCATGCGCACGGTGGGCGGCTTTTCCCCGTGGCAGCATTACCGCGCCATGCTGCCGGCCTTGCTCACCGCGTTTTCCACCGCATCGTCCTCGGCCACGCTCCCCCTGACCATCGAGTGCGTCGAAAAAAACGCCAAAGTCTCGCCGCGCATCGCCGGATTCACCCTGCCACTCGGGGCCACGGTCAACATGGACGGCACCGCGCTCTACGAATGCGCCGTGGTCCTCTTCATCGCCCAGCTTTACGGCGTCAGCTTGGATTGGTCCCAGCAACTGCTCGTCGTTGTCCTCGCCCTGCTCACCTCGGTCGGTGTGGCCGGCATTCCGGCGGCCAGCCTGGTGGCCATCGTCATCATCCTGCAAGCCCTCGGCCTTCCGCTCGAAGCCATCGCCATCGTCATGGCTACCGACCGCATCCTCGACATGATGCGCACCGCGGTGAATGTCTTCAGCGACAGCTGCGCCGCCGCCGTCATTGCCCGCAGCGAAGGCGAGCCGGTTTACGGCCTCACGCCGAAGGCATGAGGAGTCTGTAGTGTTCAGTTTTCAGGCCAACCACCTCCCCCTGTAGCTTCGCCGTCCCCGGCGCCGGTCGTTTCTTCATTTCGTCGCCGGGGACGGCGACGCTACATTCCAGCCCGTCCCATGATCACTCTCGAACAGCAACTGATCGAACGCCTCGCCGCGCAGGGTGCGCCACCGTGGCGGTTGCGGCTCGCACGCTGGATCGAATCCCCGCGCGTCGTCTCGTTCATCATCGCCGTCATCCTCCTGAACGCGGTCATTCTCGGACTCGAGACCGACAAGGATCTCATGGCCCGCTCGGGCACCCTGCTCGTCGCCCTCGACAAAGCCTGCCTCGCCGTCTTCATCGTCGAAATCGTCTGCAAGCTGCTCGCCTTCCGCGGACTCTTCTGGCGCAGCGGATGGAATATTTTCGACTTCGTGGTCGTCGCCGTCGCCCTCGTGCCCGGCGCCGGACCTTGGGCCGTCATCCGCTCCCTGCGCGTGTTGCGTGTCCTGCGCCTGCTCACCATGGTCCCCAGCCTGCGCAAAGTGGTCGCCGCCTTTCTCCACGCCATCCCCGGTCTCGGCGGCGTGCTCGCGGTGATGGCTGTCTTTTTCTACACCGCCGCCGTGCTGGCCACGAACCTCTTCGGCGCGGCCTTCCCCGACTGGTTCGGCACCATCGGACGCAGCCTCTTTTCCCTCTTCCAGATCATGACGCTTGAAAGCTGGTCCATGGGCATCGTCCGTCCGGTCATGGAGCAATTCCCCTACGCCTGGGCCTTCTTCGTCCCGTTCATCATCCTGGCCACCTTCACCATATTGAACCTCTTCATCGGCATCATCGTCTCGACCATGCAGGAATTGAGCACACTTCCCGAACCCGGCATACTGAAGAAAGACCTCGCCGAAGCCC
>CAYQMP010000018.1:0-12626 GCA_964418615.1 uncultured Chthoniobacter sp.
GAAGCCATCGCCTGCTACATCGAGCACCGCCGCGAAGTCGTCCTGCGCCGCACCCGCCACCTTCTCGGAGAAGCCGAAGTCCGCGCCGAAAAACTCGAAGCCTTCCTCATCGCCCTGGCCAACCTCGACGAATTCATCCGCATCATCCGCGGATCGAAAAACCGCGAGGAAGCCAAAGTCAAACTCCTCGCCTTCGAATTCACCCGCAAACAGGTCGAGAAATTCGGCATCAAGATCCGCAATGAACAGCGCCTGACCGACGGCGAATACCTCCTCAGCGAACAGCAGGTCGACGACATCCTCGAACTCCGCCTCTACCAACTCACCGGCATGGAGAGCGACAAGGTGCTCGCCGAATACAAGGAACTCCTCTCCACGATCGAAGACCTCATGGACATCCTCGCCCGCGAGGAACGCGTCCTCGGCATCATCAAAACCGAACTCGGCGAGATCAAAGCGAAATACGCCGGCCCGCGCCTCACCGACATCGTTCCCGACGAAGGCGAGATCAACATCGAGGACCTCATCACCAACGAAGGCTGCATCATCACCGTCACCCACCGCGGCTTCATCAAACGCACCGCGGTCAGCGCCTACCGCGCGCAGAAACGCGGCGGCAAGGGCGTCATCGGCATGCAAACCCGCGAAGCCAAGGCCGAGAACGAGGAAGACGATTTCGTCGAGCACCTCTTCACCGCGAGCACGCACGACTACCTCGTCTTCTTCACCAAGAAGGGACGCTGCTACGTCGAAAAGGCCTACAATATCCCCGAAATGGGCCGCGCGGCCAAAGGACGCTCCATCGCCAACCTGCTCGAGTTCAAACCCGGTGAGGAAATCGCCGCCGTCATGCGCATCCAAGCCAAGAGCGGCGCGGACAAGGACGAAACCTGGGATGAGAATTTGCACATCCTCTTCGCCACCCGCACCGGCGTGATCAAGAAGAGCAACCTCTCGTCTTACCGCAACATCCGCAAGGGCGGCATCATTGCGATCAATATCGAGGACGGCGACGAACTCATCGCCGCGCTGATGACCGACGGACACAATGAAGTCGTCCTCATCACCAAAGACGGCATGAGCATCCGCTTCAGCGAGGAAGACATCCGCGACATGGGCCGCACCGCCACCGGCGTGTGGGGCATCCGTCCGGACAAGAAGGATTTCGTCATCGGGGCGGCACTCGTGCAGGACGACGCCACCCTGCTCGTGGCCGGCGCCAACGGCGTGGGCAAGCGCACCGAATTCGACGAATACCGTCTGCAGAAACGCGGCGGCAAAGGCATCATCACCATGAAGGTCACCGACAAGACCGGCGAGGTGGTCAGCGCCCTCAGCGTCCGCGAAAACGACGAAATCATGCTCATCACCAGCGGTGGACAAAGCGTCCGCACCCGCGTGGCTGAGATTCGCATGACCGGCCGCAACGCCCAAGGCGTCCGCCTCATCGGCCTCTCCGAAGGCGAGCACCTGCAAGCCATGGCCCCCGTCGTCAGCCAGAGCCAGGAAGACGAAGCCGAAAACGCCGAAGCGTAACCGGCCGTTCCCCATCGATCCGGCAGGGCCAGCTGCCCCAACTGGCCGCTGCCTTATTCCTGGAGGGCGAGCTTTGCCGTGAGACGCTCCCATTGCCACTCCTCGGCTCCCATGCTACGTATTTCCCTATGGCAACTACGTATTCCATCACCGAAGCCCAAGCCAAGTTCCCCGCCGTGGTCCGCGAAGCCGCCGAGCAGCCGGTCATCATCACCCGCCGCGACAAAGTCGTCGGCTACCTCCTCTCCCCCGAGCGCTTCGAAGCCCTCCTCGAGACCATGGAAATCCTCGCCAACCCCGAGGCCATGAAAGCCATTCACGACTACGAAGCCGGCAAGACGAAATTCTATCCGCTCTCCGTCCTCGACGAAAAAGAATGAAGGTCAACGTCGCGCATCAGGTCAGCGAATACATCAAGCGCCTGGCCCCTGACTCCCGTAAACGCCTGCGCCGCGCCATTCGCCTCCTCGAGGAAGAAAAAGGCGACATCAAAGCCCTTGAGGACGACTTGCACGGATACTACCGCGTGAAGGTCCGCTCCTATCGCATTATCTACGCTTACCGCGGAACCAAACGCCCCGGCCCACCCGAGATCGACGTCCTTTTCTGCGAGCACCGCTCGAACGTCTACGAAGCTTTCTCAGCCATCGCCGTTACAAAGTTCCCCCTGTAGCGGCGCCGTCCCCGGCGTCAGCCGTTCACTCCTCCTCCACCGCCCCCTTGCCGACGTAATCGCAAACCCCCCGTTTCTTCGCCTCGCGCACGAAGGCGAAAAACAACGCACCTTCCGCCCCCCATTTGTCCCCATCCGCCGCTTCCAGCGCCTGCGAGACATTCAGCCCCGATTGATACAACAACCGGAACGCCCGCTTGATATCCTTGCGCGCCTCCGCGGAAATGCCGGCGCGCCGCAAGCCGACCGCATTGATCCCCGCCACGTGGTTTTCTCCCGTGGCCACGAGGAACGGCGGGATATCTTTGCTGAAACGGCACCCACCGCGAACCATGGCCAGAGTCCCGACTTTCATAAATTGATGAAAAACCGTGCCCCCGCCGAGAAACGCGCGATCCTGCACGCGAACGTGCCCGGCCAGCAGGACATTGTTCGCGGCGATAACACCGTTCCCCACCACCGAGTCATGGCCCATATGGAAGCCGGTCATGAGAAAATTCCCGTCTCCCACGACCGTGTCACCGCTTTCCTTAGTCCCTCGATGGATCGTCACATATTCGCGGATCGTGTTGTCTCTCCCGATCCGCACGCCGGTGTCCGTCCGCGAGGCATCAAATCCCAAGTCCTGCGGATCCGCGCCGAGGATCGTCCCGTGCCCGACTTTCGTTCCGGCGCCCAAGACCACACGGTGCTCCAAAACCACGTGCGCGCCGATCGCGCAACCCGCGCCAATCTCCGACTCGGCACTAATCATCGAGAAAGGACCGACCTCGACATCCTCGGCCAGCTTCGCGCCATCGGCCACGATCGCGGTGGGGTGGATCTTCATAGCAGTCCGTGTTCCTTGAAACTGAAGTAGGGTGGAGCGCCGGGGCGCTCGCGACCGACAATGACATGATCCAGCAGATGAATCTGCATCAAATCCGCCGCCTCGCGGATGCGGCGGGTCAGAGAGCGGTCCGCCTCGCTCGGCGTCGGGTCGCCGGAGGGATGGTTGTGCACCAACACAAAAGCATAAGCCCCGTGACTGATCGCCGGACGCAGAATCTCGCGGGGATGGGCGAGGCTTTCGTTGATCGTACCCAAGGAGACCTCTTCCTGATGGATCAACCGGTGCCGCGTATCGAGCAGCACAACGCGCAAGGATTCGCGCGGCAAATTCTGGAGGAGCGGCCCCATGAAGCTGTGAATTTTTTCCGGGGTCCCCAGCGGTTCGCTTTGGGCCGTCTGTCGTGCCAACCGCTTGCCCACTTCGAAGGCCGCGGCCATTTCGCATGCCTTGGCCAAACCCACGCCCTTGGCCAGCTTGCGCAATTCCTTCACCGTCATCGGCGCCATCCGTGCCAGCGTCCCCCCTGCGGCCTTGATCATTTCATCCCCGACATCGATCGCACTGCGCCCCGGGGTTCCCGTGCGCAGAAAAATGGCCAGCAATTCCGCATCACTGAGCGCCTCCGCCCCGCGGTGCATCAGCTTCTCCCGCGGCCGCTCGTCTTCCGGCCAATCCTTGATCTTGGGCGTCGCCACGGCGCGGAGCATAAGCAACGCACCATCCTCGAGACCAGCCCCGCCTCCGAGAGGTAGGGACGAGCGGCCCGCTCGTCCGCTCGAATTTCGATCGGGCACGCGAGCCGCGTGCCCCTACCCTCAAGCCGCCGCCACCCGCCGGATCAACGCCTGCAAATACTCCGCCACCCCGCGCAACCCCGACGTGAACCGGTTGTCATCCAGCGGCTCGAGTGCAACCAGTGCCTCTTCGACCAACTGCCCGGCCGCCTGCGCCGTCTGCTGCAAAGCGCCGCGCTCGGCCAAGAGCGCCGTGATTTTGTCCGCCTCCACCTCGTCGCCGCCGAGCAAGAGCGCGCTGACCTTGTCATGGTCCCCGCTGCGCCGCGCCGACTGCAGAAGGAAGATGAGCGGCAGAGTCAGCTTTCCTTTGCGCAGGTCGCTGCCCAGCGTCTTGCCGATCTCGTCCTCGTCTCCGACCAAATCGAGGCAATCGTCATAGACTTGGTACGCCGTGCCGAGCTTGGTCCCGAACTGCTTGAGAGAGCCGATCCGCTCCGGTGTGGTTTCGCTGAGAAAGGCACCAAGTTCGCTCGCGGCGGCGAAAAGCGCCGCCGTCTTCATCTCGACGATTTTGTAGTAGTCGGCCACGGAAAGCTTCAAATCGAAACGCCGCTGCGTCTGGATGATTTCGCCCGTGCAAACCTCCGCCGCGGCATCGGCAATGCGCCGCACCACTTCGGTCTCGGAAAAGTTGGTGGCCAGACGCATGGCATGGGCCAGCAGGGCGTCGCCCAAGAGCACGCTGATCGCGTTGCCCCACTTGGCATTGACCGTGGGTTGCTCGCGGCGCAAGTCGGCACCATCCATGATGTCGTCGTGGACCAGGGTGGCGATGTGGATCAGTTCGAGAATGACGGCGAGGTCGACGTGGCTTGAGGTGATCTTGCCGGTGGCGCCACCGGCCAAGAGAGCCAGAGCCGGACGCAACCGCTTGCCGGACGATCCGCAAACGTAGTCCACATACCCCTCCATGGCCGGATCGAAAGCGCGGGCCTGTGCCCGGATGCGCTCCTCCACGCTGTAGAGGTGCGTATTGATCAGTTCGAACGTCTTCTTGAACTGCGCCAGCGCGGCCGGTTCGATCGGAATGTTTCGGGTCTTGGCCGGGTTCACGTCGCGGAGGTTACGTGCGGGACATGATTTCAGATGACCGCGGCGGTCAGCGGGACTTCCGCTGCAGGATGGCGCGCAAAATCCCCAAAGGCAGAGCCACGGCAACGCCCATCAAAAGCGCCAACTTCCACCCGGGAATGACCCGCGCCTTGTCCGCCGCCACCGCGGCCAGCGCGGTGCGGACCACCTCCTCCGCGGAGAGCGTCAATTCGTCCGGCGTGTCCCATTCGGGATCGCCGTTGCCACGCGTGGCGACCTGGCCGAACTCCGTCTCCACCGGACCCGGCAAAACCGCCGTGACGGTCACCCCCGTATCACGCAATTCCATGCGCAGTCCGTCGCTGAAGCTGTTCACGTAGGCCTTGGTCGCCGCGTAAACCGACATGTGCGGCAGCGGGATCAGCCCGGCGATCGAGCTGACATTCAAAATAGCCCCGCGCCCGCCTTCCTGCAGCATGGGGAGCAGATGGTGGGTCAGCCGGGTGAGCGCCACGATGTTCAGCTCGAGCACGGCATGGATCTTGGCCCAATCGCCCGTGGCAAACGGCCCCTTGTCGCCCATGCCGGCATTGTTGACCAAAAAGTTGATCCGGATCTTCTCCTTATCCAGCCAAGCGAGGAAATCGCGGTTCTGGTTCTCCCGCGTGATGTCCATCACGTAAACGAAGACGCGCACCGTCGGGTGGCGGCTTTCCAGCTCGGCCTTCAATGCGTCGAGATTGTCCGCGCGCCGCGCCACGAGCACGAGCTTGTCCGCGACGGGGGCCAGCTGCCGGGCGAACTCCGCGCCGAGACCCGCCGAAGCGCCCGTGATTAGGGCAGTGCATCCTTCGAAAAATCGCATATCCTGCCGGCATGATAGTGCAGCAACTGGGAAATCAAAGCCCCTTCACGACCAAAGACGGCTCCACCATCCGGAGCATCCTCGATCGCACCAACGCCCCGGTGGAAAAGCAGAGTTTGGCCGAAGCTTCGATGAAGCCCGGACAAACCACCGACCGCCATTACCACAAAAACAGCGAGGAATTTTATTTCGTTCTCGAGGGCACCGCGCAGATGGAGGTGGACGGCGAGAGCCGCGATGTCGGCCCGGGTGATGCCATTCTCATTCCGCCCCGCGCCTGGCACCAGATCACCGCAAAGTCCGACCTCCGCTTCCTCTGTTGCTGCGCCCCGCCCTACGAGCATGCGGACACTTACTTTGATTGAGCGGTAGGGGCGCCCGGCCCCAGCCAGCCGTTCGCTTCCGCTCGCACAAAAACCATGCAAAGTATTAGCAGAACTTATTCTTGCGCCCGGCCCGCTTCTGGAGGAGAACAATCGCATGCTGCAGCGCATTGACCATCTCGGCATTGCGGTGCACTCGCTGGAGGATTCGATCCCCTACTACGAGAAAGCACTCGGTCTGAAATGCGAGCGCATCGAGGAAGTGGCCAGCCAGAAAGTGCGCACCGCGTTCTTCCATGTCGGGGAAACCCATCTCGAACTCCTCGAGCCGACGTCGCCTGACAGTCCGATCGCCAAGTTTCTCGAGAAAAATCCGCACGGCGGCGTCCACCACGTCGCCTTTGCCACGGACAACATCGAAGGCCAACTCGCGCAGGCCAAGGACGCCGGTTGCCAACTCATCCACGAGAAACCCTTCGAAGGCGCGGCCAACAAGCTCGTCGCCTTCCTCCACCCCAAATCGACCCAAGGCGTGCTCACCGAATTCTGCGCACCGCTGGAGGCGCAGCCATAGTTCACGCATGCCGATCGACGAAAAACTCCTCCACCAACTCGACGACCGCCGCGCCAACGCGCTGGTCAGCGGCGTGCCGGCCAAAGTCGAGGAACGCCACAACAAAGGTCTCCTCACCGCCCGTGAACGCGTCGATGCCCTCTTCCAGCCCGGTTCCTTCCAGGAATTCGGCATGTTCGCCGAACACCAGTGCACCAACTTCGGCATGGCGGACAAAAAACTTCCGGCCGACGGCGTCATCACCGGCGTCGGCCTGATGGAAGGGCGCGCCGTCGCCGCTTTCAGTCAGGACTTCCTCGTGGCCGGCGGATCGCTCGGCCGCGTTCATGCGCAAAAGATCTGCGACTTGATGGACTACGCGCAGCGCGCCGGCGTGCCTATCGTCGCGTTCAATGATTCCGGCGGTGCCCGCATTCAGGAGGGCGTCCTTTCGCTCGCCGGCTATGGACAGGTCTTTTTCCGCAACGTCCTTCTCTCCGGCGTCGTCCCGCAAATCGCGGTCATCGCCGGACCCTGCGCCGGCGGCGCGGCCTACTCGCCCGCGCTCATGGACTTCCTCATCATGACGAAGTCCGACGCCAGCATGTTCATTTGCGGACCGGAGGTGATCAAAGCCGCCACCGGACAGGTCACCACGATGGAGGAAATCGGCAGCGCCGCCGCCAACGCCTCGGTCAGCGGCAACGTCCATTTCGTGGCCAATGACGACGCGCACGCCATCGAGATTGTGCGCAAGCTTCTTTCCTTCCTTCCGTCGAACAACCTCGTCGACCCTCCGCACCAGCCCACGCCGGAACTCGACCTCTCCGACGTTCCCGCCTTCGACGAAATCATCCCGTCCGATCCGAAGAAGCCTTTCGATGTGCACAAAGTCATCGCCGCCTTGGTCGACGACGAGGACTTCCTCGAGGTCCACATGGAATGGGCCAAAAGCATCGTTGTCGGTTTCGCCCGCATCCAAGGCATCGTCACCGGCATCGTGGCCAACCAGCCCATCGTCCGTTCCGGAACACTCGATATCGACAGCTCGGACAAAGCCGCGCGCTTCATCCGTTTCTGCAACCTCTACAATATCCCCATCGTCACGCTGGTCGACGTTCCCGGCTTCATGCCCGGCGTGGCGCAGGAACGCGGCGGGATCATCCGCCACGGCGCGAAAATGCTCTTCGCCTACGCCGCATCGACCGTGCCGAAGATCACCGTCATCATGCGCAAAGCCTACGGCGGCGCCTACCTCGCCATGTGCAGCCGCGACCTCGGGGCGGACATGGTGTTCGCCTGGCCGACGGCCGAGATCGCCGTGATGGGCGCGGAGGGTGCGGTGAAAATCGTTTTCCGGCGCGAAATCAAAGAGGCCGAAGATCCGAAAAAAGCCGAGGCCGAGCTGGTCAAAAAATACCGCGAAGAATTCGCCTCGCCCTACCAGGCCGCGGCCAATGCACAGATCACCGACGTCATCCCGCCCGCGCACACCCGCGCCGCCGTGGCCATGGCCCTGCGCAACACGCTCTCCAAGCGCGAGACGCGCCCGCCCAAAAAACACGGCAACATTCCGATGTAACCCATGAAAAAACTCCGCGTCACCGTCGACGGCAAAGCCTACGAGGTCCTCGTCGAAATTCTCGACGAAGGCGATGCGCCCGCTCGCCCCGCCGCGCACCCGGCACACGTCGAATCGGCCCATGTTTCCGCGCCGCCCACCGCCGCGGCGAGCCGCTCCCCCGCATCCGCCGCGCCCGGCGATGTCCCGAGTCCGCTGGCCGGCAAAGTGGTCTCGATCGACGTGCAACCCGGACAGAACGTCGAGGCCGGCGCGCAATTGCTCACTTTGGAGGCGATGAAAATGAACACCTACGTCTTCGCCCCGGCCGGCGGCACGGTGAAGGAAATCCTCGTCGCCCCGGGCGATGCGGTGGAAGAAGGCCAGGCGCTGGTCAAAATGTCCTGAACATGATCTTCGTTCCCGCGCTCCTCGCCGTCTCGCTTCCGGAACACCCCACGTTCGCCGACAACCTGCAGTTCCAGCTCACCGGACTGCTCGTGGTCCTCGTCACCCTCGGGACCCTCGCCATCTTGGTCTCCCTCATCGGGCGCCTCTTCATCGCCGCACGGCCCGCATCGGTTGCACCCCCTCTTCCGTCGGCCCCCGCAACGCCGACTCCGTCCGCCACGGGGGAAATCCCCGGTCCGGTCTATGCCGCCATCGCCGCCGCGGTCTCGTGCGCCTTGGGCGACGAACGTTTCGCCATCCGCGGCGTGAAGACCGTCGATCCGCGCAGCAATCTCTCGTGGAGTGCCGAGGGACGCCGCGCCATCTACGCATCCCGCAAACTGCGCTGATCCGCCATGCTCCTCGACATTCTCCACGACTTCGCGGCCTTCTTCCAGCTGACCGCGTTTTCCGCCGTCACTTGGCAGATGGTGGTCATGTGGGGTGTCTGCGCCGTGCTCTTCTATCTCGGCATCCACAAGAAATTCGAACCGCTCCTTCTCGTACCCATCGCCTTCGGTGCACTGCTGGCCAACCTGCCGACCGAAGGCATGATCACCACCCGCGTGCTCGCCGATGGGATGAAGGAAACCGGTGTCCTCAGCGTCTACGGCACCGCGCTCGACACCGGTGCTTTCCGCATCGACCACATCAGCGGCGGCCTCTTCGACTTCCTTTCGCAGGGCATCAAACTGGAAATCTTCCCGCCCCTCATCTTTCTCGGCGTCGGCGCCCTGACCGACTTCGGCCCGCTCATCGCCAACCCCCGCACCCTCCTGCTCGGTGCGGCCGCCCAGATCGGCGTGCTCGCCACCTTCCTCGGGGCCAACCTCGTCGGCTTCACATCGCAGCAGTCGGCTTCCATCGGAATCATCGGCGGCGCCGACGGCCCCACCGCCATTTTCCTCGCGTCCAAGCTCGCCCCCGAGATCCTCGGCGCCGTCGCCGTGGCCGCCTACACCTACATGGCACTCGTGCCCCTTATCCAGCCGCCCATCATGCGCGCCCTCACCACGGAGAAGGAGCGCAAGATCCGCATGCGCTCGCTGCGCGAAGTCTCCCGCACCGAGAAACTCGTCTTCGCCCTGCTCGTCACCGTGACCACCATCCTTCTGGTGCCCGGCGCCTCCCCGCTCATCGGCATGCTCATGCTCGGCAACTTCCTGCGCGAATGCGGCGTGACCGAGCGGTTGGTCAAAGCCTCGCAGAATGAAATCATCAACGTGGTCACCATCTTCCTCGGCACCAGCGTGGGAATCACCATGGCCGGGGAAACCTTCCTGCGTTCCCAGACCTTGCTCATCATCGGCCTCGGCATCGTCGCCTTCGGCCTCGGAACCGCAGGAGGCGTTCTCGCCGCCAAAACGTTGAACCTCTTCGCCCGGAAAAATCCGATCAATCCCCTCATCGGCTCCGCCGGCGTCAGTGCCGTTCCCATGGCCGCCCGCGTCTCCCAAGTCGAGGGACAGAAGGCCGATCCCGCCAACTTCCTTCTCATGCACGCCATGGGTCCGAATGTCGCCGGCGTCATCGGCACCGCGGTCATCGCCGGCTATTACATCGCCACCTTGGCGCGGTAAATGAGCGACGCCATCCGCACCCGCCAATGGCGCGGCTGGACCCTGCACGAAGCCGACACCCTCGGCTCGACCAACGACCACGCGCGCAACCTCCCGCCGTGGCACGCCATCCGCGCCACGAGGCAAACGGGCGCCCGCGGGCGGCACGGGCGCCGCTGGTCTTCGGACGAGGGTGGACTCTGGACCTCCGTCGTCCTCCCGCTCGATCCGCCCGACCGCGGATGGGCCGCCTTTCCCCTCGCCGCCGGATTGGCTGTGGTCTCCACCCTCCGGGCACTCGGACTCGCCCAAGCCCGGCTGCGCTGGCCGAATGACGTGCTCGTCGGACCGAAAAAGATCTGCGGCATCCTCATGGAAAAATTTTCCCCCGACCGCGTCGTCGTCGGCCTCGGACTCAACGTGACCAATGATCCCGCCGGGACGGACCCTGCACTGGCCGCCATCGCCACCTCACTCGCCGGCGAACTTCCCGCCACTCCTCCCATCGAGGAAATCTACACGGACATCCTCGTCGCTCTCCGCGTCCTGCACGGTCGCGTTGCCGAGGAGGGATTCGCCACGCTGACCGACGACATCAACCGCCACTGGGGTGGCACCCGCGAGGTCGAACTGCACCTCCCCGACGAAGTCATCCGCGGCCCCTTCCTCGGCATCGACTCCCGCGGCGACCTGCTCGTCGAAATCGAAGGCCACCCCGTGAGCCACTCCGCCCCGCACGTGCAACTCATGCGGGAGGTCGAGTAGCCATTCCATGGTAGGGCGGGGCCTCCGGACCCGCCGCCTGCATCGTGACAATATTCCCGGCGCGTCGAGGACGCCGCGCCCTACCAAATACCGCTTGCCCGCCCCCGCTCACTCCCGCGACATTGTCCCACCCATGACCGATTTCAAATTCAACGCCGACGGGCTCATCCCTGTCATCGTGCAGGAAGCAACGGAAGCCACCCCGCCGCGCGGCCGCGTGCTCATGATGGCCTGGATGAACCGCGAGTCGCTGGAAAAGACGCTCTCCACCGGCAAGATGCACTACTGGAGCCGCTCCCGCCAAAAGCTCTGGTTCAAAGGCGAATCGAGCGGACACACCCAGGATGTCGTCCGCTGGTATGCCGACTGCGACAAAGACTGTCTTCTCTTCGAGGTCAAACAAACCACCGGCGCCTGCCATACCGGCTACGAAAGCTGCTTCTTCCAGGGCTATGACATGAAGGGCCAACCCCTGCCCGTGGCGGAAACGCCGGCCTTCGACGCGGGCAAAGTTTACTCGAAGTAAATCGTCCATGGCGGACCAAGCCATCGACTTCCGCCCGCTCGCCGCGCGCCTCGGGCCCTCCCTCCTCCGCCGCCGCCTGCACGCCCAAGCCGACCTGCGTGCCCGTCTTGTCCATCAAGGCGAGGGGCCGCTCGTCGTGGAACGCGTCGTGCCTGTCGACCGCATGATCAAACGCATCCTGCAAATCTCCGGATTCGCCGCACGGGGACGCGCCAACTGCCTCGACATCCTCACCGTGACCCGCGAGCAACCGCTGGCCAATCTTCCGCCCGCCTTCGATGGTTTCCGCTTGCTCCAGATTTCCGATCTTCATCTCGATTGCGTGGAAGGATTCGCCGACCGCCTCATCGATCTGATTGCGCGGACCCCGCACGACCTCGCCGTCATCACCGGCGACTTTGCCGACCATGCCGCCGGGTATTTCCACGATTGCCTCGACGACATCCGCCGCCTCGGTGAAGCGCTCGGACCGGGCGCTCTGACCATCCTCGGCAACCACGACATCATTGAAATCGTTCCCCACCTCGAGGCAGCCGGTATGCGCGTCCTGCTCAATGAGAACACCGTGATCGAACGCGACGGACAACACCTTTGGTTCGCCGGGATCGACGACCCGCATTTTTACCGCACGCACGATTTCGAAGCCGCGCGCCGCGGCATCCCGCAAGGTGCCTGCTCCATCCTCCTCTCGCACAGTCCCACGACCTACGACGAAGCGCGGCATTACGGCTTCAACTTCATGCTGAGCGGACACACCCACGGCGGCCAAATCTGCCTCCCCGGCGGCATCGCCCTCGTGCGCAACGGACGCTGTCCGCCCGCGCAATTCATCGGACCATGGACCCACCACGGCCTGCACGGCTACACCGCCCGCGGCACCGGTTCCTGCGGCGTGCCCGCCCGCTTCAACTGCCCGCCGGAAATCACCGTGCACGTGCTGCGATCTGCATGAAGGTGGATCGCGATGTTTGCCTCCCGACTAACTCGAGTTACGGAAGACCCGCCAATCACTGTTTCGGGCAGGGGGCATGGGCGTCCCGCCCGTCACGTCCCAAACCCATCGGCAGGATGCCGATGCCACATCTCATCGACTTGGGTGACGGGCGTCTCGCCCGTGTTGTCTGTCGGAAAACGGGCGAGACGCCCGTTCCCCC
>CAYQMP010000019.1:0-12456 GCA_964418615.1 uncultured Chthoniobacter sp.
GAACGTTGGCATGATGGACGCTGGTAAGAGCATGAGGCAGGGTCGTGCGGCTCGCTTGTCCGCTTTCTTTCCAACGGACACGCGAGCCGCGTGTCCCTGCTCGTCGGGTTCGGCTTAAGCCTTCGCGTCCCCCAGCCAGCGCGACAGCCCGCCGCGCTCGACGATCCAACGCCAGACGATCCATCCGGCGACAAAGCCGAGCAGCGCTCCCGCAGCCACATCGGAAACGTGATGCGCGTTGAGTTGCACGCGAGACCAGGCGATGGCCGCCGCAGCGAGCAACCCGAGCGTTCCCCATCCGCGGCGCGAGAGGAACAAAGGATAGAAAAAACCGAAGGCGCACGCGGCGTGGGAAGACGGGAAGCCTTGGAACTTGTGCTGCAGACTGACCCAGCGGCCCTCGTGGTGCGGCCCATACCATCCGTGTTGCACGTCTTCCACGCGCGGCCGGACACGGCCGGTTCCGAGTTTGACCACGTTGGACACCATGCCCGCAATGATTCCAGCCAGCAGCATGGCCGTGACAATCCGTGCCCACTCCCGCGTGCGGAGGCGCAGCGAAAGCCATAGCGCGATGATCCCGGCCCCGAAAAGCCACGGGAAGTCCCCGTAGAAAGACAGGGCGCGCGCCGTTGCCTTCCAAGAGCGACCGGCACCGCCGCGCACCGCTTCGAGCACCGGTTGGTCCCAGGCAAGGAAGCCAACGACCATCAAACCCAGCGCAATCGCGGAGAAAAAGCAGGTCCAGATCAAGGCTGCACGGCCGTTCATGGCGCGCATCCTGACAAAGCGCCGCCGGAACTCACGGCAAAAAGACGGCACCGCTCAGCGGCGGCAATTCGGTGAGCAATTCGTTGCCGATCCGCCGCATGACGGCTGAACCGCCGTCGGAGACAAACGAGGCCCGCACGGCATCCTCCGGCCAACCTTCGGGCGCCTCGAGGCGGACAGTCTGCGGAGACTCGCCGCGGTTGAACGCGACCACGGCCCTCGACTTCCCGTCGCTGCGCTCGAGCGCGAGAGTATTGGCTGCGTCATCGACCGACAACCAACGGAACCCGCCTTGATTGAGTGAAGGCGTATTGCGGCGCAGGCTGATGGCCGCTTTGAAGAATGCATGGAGGTCGCGGTCGAACTTCACCTCGTGCGGACCGATGCGCTGGCCGTTCGGCCCCATGAATTCCGGGTCGTATTCGAGGTCGTCCCAGATCATCGGTTTGCGGCAGTCGGGATCATTCGCCCCCCACATGCCCGCCTCGCCTCCGTAGTAGATGAACGGCGTGCCGACGTAGGTCATTTGCAAAAGCGCCGCCATGCGCACCAGCTTCCACGCGCGCTCGTCGGGTTTCTGCCAACGGTAATCCGGATTGCTCTTCGGCGAGACGCTGCCATTGACCGCCAAGTCGAACTCGTGGCGTTTGAGGTAGTTTTTCCCCGGCCGTCCGTCCATGGCGGCCGAACCCGCCCGCGGCGTGTCGTGGGAATCGACGAGGTTTTGCAGGCGCAAGGCCACGGGCTCGGGCCAGGTGGCGCGCGTGCGGTCGAGCCACGCGACGAATTCCGAAGGCTTCAGCGCGGTGTCGAAAAGCCATCCCTTCACCGGCATGGCAAAGCCCTCGTAGTTCATGGTGGCGTCGAAATTTCCCCCGAGCGTGACCTCATGGGCATCCTTCCAAATTTCGGTCACGGTGTAGGCGGACGGATTGATTTCGTGGACCAGCGCGTTCCACTCGCGCCAAAACGCATTGGGAACCATCCAAGCCACATCGAGCCGCCATCCGTCGATCCCGCGCGACACATCCCCGTCGGGGGCCATCCAACGCCGGGTCACGGCGAACAAATAGCTCTTCACGCCGGGGACCAGATCGCCCTCGCCGTCGGTCCACACCTCGGCGAATTCCGGCATGTCCGTGATCCCGTGCCAACCTTTCCAGCGGAACTCGTCTTCCGGCGTATCCGGATTGTCCCACGACTCGACGATGAACCAGTCTTTGAATCGCGAGGACTGCTGGTTTTTCCGCAAATCCTCGAAGGCGAAGAAGCCCAAGCCGGCGTGATTGAAGACACCGTCGAGGATGACTCGCATCCCGCGCTCGTGCGCCTGTTTGACCATCTCGAGGAAGAGCTTGTCGGCCGACGTCCACTTCCACGTGGCAGGATCCTCGGTCTCCGAGGCGATCATCTCGAGATCACCCTCCGGATCGGGTCCGAACCAAGGATCGATGTGGTGGAAGCTGTAGCCGTCGTATTTGTGGTGGGACCCGGACCAGAAAACGGGGTTGAGATAAATGGCGTTGATGCCCAGATCCTGCAGGTAGTCGAGTTTGTCGATGATGCCCTGGATGTCGCCACCGTAGCGGCGCTCGCCCACCGTCCAGTAAAAGTTGTCGGCCCGCGCCTGCTCCCACGCATCACGCGCATACCAGTCGGAGGTCCAGGCGCGCACTTGCCACGAGGCCGGCGTCCATTGCTTGCCGCCAAGGCTGTCGCGCACGGGGTCGTTGGACGGATCCCCATTGCGGAAACGTTCGGGAAAAATCTGATACCAAACCGCCGCGGTCTGCCACGCCTTAGGATCGGGCTTGGACTCGAAGGCGCTGCCCGGCAGAGCGGCGGCAAGGCAAAGCCCGGCCGCGAGCAGGGAGCACCGGCTCACGAAAGACCTCCGAGCTTGCGCAGGATTTTCGCCTCGGACGCCGTGAGGGGCATGACGCTGAGGCGCGATTGGCGCAGCAGGGCGATGTCGCGCAGTGCGGGCTCGGCTTTGATTTGCTCCAGTTCGACCGGCGTGCGGCAAGCGCGCACCGGTTTCAGGTCGACGCAGGACCAATCGCCTTCCGAGGCGGTGGGGTCGGGATACGCCTCGCGCGCCACCTTGGCCACACCGACCACGCACTTGCCCTTCACGCTGTGGTAGTAGAAGACCTCGTCGCCTTTTCGCATGGACCGGAGGTTGTTGCGCGCTTGGAAATTGCGTACGCCCGTCCACGCGGTGCCCTTGTCGCGGACGAACTGCTCCCACGGGTAGGAGTCGGGCTCTTGTTTGACCATCCAGTGCTTCATGGGCGGACAATGGACTCTTCGCTCAATTTTCCGGCGACGAAATCGCGGATGTTTTGCACGGTGCCGAGATTGATCCGCTCGATGGCTTCGACGCTGTTGAAGCCGACGTGCGGGGTGAAAAAGACATTCTCATGCGCCAGCAATTGGCGGTTGCGCATGATGCCCTGAAGTTCGCGGAGCCGCTCGGCCCGGCGACCGGTGTCCCCCCCGGGCGTGGAAATGGCATGGATTTTCTGCACGATCTGCGCGCCGATGATGCGCGAAGCGTCGGCGCGGAACGCCGCTTCGTCTTCCAGCACGTCGAGCCCCATTCCGCCGATTTGCCCGCTGTTCAAACCTTGGAGCAAGGCATCGATGTCGATGAGCGCCCCGCGGGCCGTGTTGATCAGGATGACGCCCGGTTTGCAGCGGGCCAGACGTTTGGCGTTGAGCATGTGGCGTGTGCGCGGGGTGAGCGGCACGTGGAGGGTGATGATGTCGGACTCGCGGAGGAGTTTGTCCAGCGTGACGTAACGGAACCCGAGCGAAGTGGCCAGCGAAGAGTCCGGGTTGTTATCGAACCCCACGCAATGCATGCCGAAAGCCCGCGCGATGTGGATGACCGTGCGTCCGACCCGCCCCGTGCCGACCACGCCGAGGGTTTTGCCGCGCAGTTCGCGACCACGCAGCCGCTCGGTCGAACCGCGCCCCCGATTTTTGACATCGAGGCAATGCCGCAAGCGGCGCGTCACGCCGAGAATGAGGGCAAAGGTGTGCTCGGCCACCGTGGCCGCCCCGTAGTCGGGGACATGGGCGAGGACCACCCCGGCCTTGGCCGCGGCCTTGGTGTCGAGGTGATCGATGGCCGAAGAACGCGAGGCCACCATCTTCAACTTGGGATGGCGGCGCAGGAACGTCGCGCTGACCCGCGAGTTGACAAAGACCGAGATGATCTCCGCATCCCGCGGCACGTCCTCGATGGTATCGACGAACGCGACATCGTGCCCGGGGAGGCTCTCCGCGAAGAACGCCTGTTCGTCGTCCTCCGTCTCGACAAAAACAATTTTCATGCCGGCTGGCACCGCGAAATGCTTTTGCCCCCGCGGCTTGGTCGGAGTCTAATCCGCCGGTTTCATGAGACGAGGCCTATTTGTCACATTCGAGGGATCCGAGGGCTGCGGGAAATCGACCCAGATCAAGCTGCTCGCCGCGTGGTTGCGCGGGAAAGGGCATGAGGCCGTGCTCACCCGCGAACCCGGAGGAACGCCTGCCGGCAATGCTATCCGCCACCTGCTGCAACACGCTCCCGAAGGCCACGGCCTTGTTCCCGAGGCCGAACTTTTCCTTTTCGCGGCCAGCCGGGCGCAACTCGTGCGCGAAGTGATCCGCCCGGCTCTCGAGGACAACCGCGTGGTAATCAGCGACCGCTTCCATGATTCGACGGCGGTGTATCAGGGGGTCGCGCGGCGATTGGACCCGTCCATGACACGCACCGTCAACGGTTTCGCCATCGGCGACACGCTGCCTGACGTGACCTTCCTCCTCGACATGGATGCGCGGGAGGCGTTCCAGCGCCTGCACAAACGCGAACGGGAACGCGACCGCATGGAGAGCGAACCGCTCGATTTTTACGAGGCCGTGCGCGAGGGTTATCTCCGCGCAGCGCAAGCCGAGCCGCAGCGCTTTGCCGTGCTCGAAGCCGACCGCACGGAGAGCGAATTGGCCGGCGAAATCCAGCGCATCCTCCTCGAACGATTCCATGGCTTTTTTTCCCGCTGACATCCTCGAAAGGTTGGGCCGGGCCCGCCGGCACGGCCGCCTGCCCCATGCCATGCTCATCACGGGCGCGCCGGGCAGCGGACGCGCGCGGCTCGCCATGGACATTGCCGCCTTGGCCAATGACATCACCGGCGAGGAGGCCGAGGGTCATCCGGACATCCACAAACTCGAACCCGGTTCCAAGTCCCGCCGGATCCTCGTGGAGCCCTTCCACCAGTTTTGTCAGCCTTTCTTCGCCACCAGCTTCCGCCCGGGTGCCACCAAAACCGGCATCATTCTCGACGCGGACCGCCTGCACACCAACGCGGCCAACGCCTTTCTGAAAACCCTGGAGGAACCGCCGGCCAACACGCTCTTCATTCTCGTCACTTCGAATCCGGGACTGCTTCCGGTGACCATTGTTTCGCGCTGCGCCCATTTCCCGCTGCGGTCGGCCACCCTGCCCGACTTGGACGGACCCGCTGCCGAGGTTGCCGCAGCCACCGGCGAGGTGCTCTCCTCTCCGGAGGGACGGCGCACGGCGGCCGCGTTGCGTCTGGCCCGCCGCCTCCAGTCCCTTCTGCGCGAAGCCCGGGAGTCGGTCGAAAACGAGCTTTCGGCCGCGTTCAAGGCGGAGAAAAAACGCCTCGGCGACACGGCGGAGGAAGATTGGCTCAAGGACGAGGAAGCCCGGCTCAAGGCACTGGCCGAGGCGCGCGTCTTGGGCATCCGCCAGCACCTCGTCGGGGTCGTGGCCGAGCGCACCGCCGATGTTCTGCGCGCTCGGCATGGTGTCGCAGCCCTGCAGTTCCCGGCGTTGGCCGACGAATCCCGGCGTTTGGCCGGGGAGTTCGAGGATGCCGAATTGCTGCGCGTCCTTGACGGCGCGGCGCGCCTGCGGCTTTTTCTCGATCGCAACGTGAAGGAAGATATCGCTTTGGAGGCCGGTTGCCTTTCCCTGCTGCGCGCATGAACAAACGCCTCGTCATCAAACTCGGCACCGGTGTCCTCACCACCGACGCCAGCGGTCTGCAACTCGACCGTGCCCAATTCACGCGACTCGCCGCGGAAATCGCCGCCCTGGTCGAGGCCGGGCATCCGGTTGTCGTCATTTCCAGCGCCGCCGTGGCCGCCGGTGTGGCCGCGCTCGGACTGGCCGAGCGCCCCTCCTCCCTCCCCGCCAAACAAGCCTGCGCCGCCGTGGGTCAGTCGCAACTCATGCGCGCCTGGCAGGAAGCGCTGGCCGGGCACGGTTTGACTGCCGCGCAGCTGCTGCTCACCCATGGCGACATCGACAGCCGTCAGCGCCGCCTCAATGCGGAAAACACGCTGCGCGAACTTCTCGCCTTTCCCAAAGTGGTCCCCGTGATCAACGAAAACGATTCCGTGGCCGTCGAGGAACTCCGCTTCGGCGACAACGACCGCCTCGGCGCCGAAGTGGCGGAACTTTGCCGTGCCGATCTTTTCCTCGTGCTCACCGGAAGCGACGGACTGCAGGGTGACGGACAGCGCGTGGCCATCGTGACCGACCTCGACGAAGCGCGACGCCACGTCACAGCGGACAAGGGCGCGCACGGCACGGGCGGCATGGGCAGCAAGCTCGATGCCGTGGCTTTCGCCACCGCCGCCGGGATCGAAACATGGATCCTCGACGGACGCCGCAGCGGGCAAATGGCCGCCGCTTTGGCCTGCGAGGATGTCGGCACCCGCTTCCCCACGACAAAATGATCCGCCGCACCGCCGCCATCGCCGCCGTGACTTGGACGGAACTCGTCCGGCTCAAGGTTTTCTACTTTCTCATCATTTTCGCGGTGCTGGTCATCGGCAATTCCTTCTTCCTCGCCCGTTTCAGCTTCGAGGAGGAGTTCCAGATGCTGAAGGACATCGCGCTCGGCGCGATGAGCATTTTCAGTTCGCTGCTCGCCATTCTCGCCACGGCGACCTTGCTTCCCAAGGACCGTGAGGATCGCACCATTTACACCATTCTGGCCAAACCGGTCTCCCGCACCGAATACCTGCTGGGAAAGCTGTCCGGGGTTTTCCTTCTCCTCACTTTGTCCGTCCTGCTCATGGGCGCAGTCTTTGCCGTGGTGCTTCTTCTCCGCACGCAAGCACTGCTGCACACCGCCGCGATGGAAATGGCCGCCTTGCCGCCGGCGGAGATGCAAGCGGCTTTGGACAAAATCCGCGCCGCCGGGCACGACCCCGATCTCTTCGCCGGCGGAATCATCATTCTGGTCAAAGCTTGGCTCCTCGCTGCGCTGACCATGTTCATTTCAACCTTCGCCACCTCCACCATCTTCACCACGATCACCGCGTTCGCGGCTTACTTCATCGGACACCTCCAGGCCACTGCGCGGGAGTATTGGCTGGCGGCAAACGACTCGGGCATCTTCACCAAGGCCATTCTCGCTATTGTTTCGCTCATTTTTCCCGACCTGCAGGCTTTCAATCTCGTTGACGATATCGTGACCGGCGCGGCCATCCCGGCGGCCATTTTCTGGAAGACGCTTGCCCTCGGCGCGGGCTACATCGCGGTCTACACCGCACTGGCCGCGGCCGTCTTCCACAACAAGGAACTGTGACCATGCCGCGGTTCGCGCTCTGGGCGGCCGTGGTCGGCGCTCTCCTGCTTTTCGGGTTGGCCCGGCTCCCGCTCGAGAAATCGCTGGACCAGGCCCACCGCGCCGCGAATCTCCGCACGGCGGCCCTCGACATCGGATTGCGCGAGGAAATCGGCCAACTCGCTTACGCTGCGGCCCTGAGCGGCTTTCGCTCGCTTGTCGCCGCCTTCCTTTGGATCGAAGCCCACACCGCGTGGGAGCAAACGGCGTGGGGACGCATGGCCGGGCTTTTCCAGAGCGTGACCGCCCTGCAACCGCGCTCCCTCATTTATTGGGATCTGGCCAGTTGGCACATGGCTTGGAATGCCTCCATTGCCGCTCGCGAAAACCCGAAGGAGCCGAGCGAGTTCCTCCGTCGCCGAGCGGAACGCGAATACCATGAGCTGGGACGCGACTTCCTCGAGCGCGGCATTGCCAACAATCCGGAGAACTACCTGCTGCACGAACGCCTCGGCATCATGCTGCGCGACAAATTCCACGACCACTGCGGCGCCGCCGCGGCCTTTGCCGATGCCGCGGACAAATCCGGTGCCCCGCCCTACGTCAAACGCCTCGCCGCCTACGAACTCGCCGCATGCCCGGGACGCGAACGCGAGGCCTACGAAAAACTCCGCGCCATCTACCTCCTCGGCGAGGAGGAGCGCCTGCCCCGCGTCATCACCCTGATCAACGAGTTGGAGGCCAAGCTGAACATCCCCGCCTCCGAGCGCCTCGCCCCGCGGGAAGAGACCCCGTGACCCTCTGCTTATCCTTGCCCGCCGCGCGCAACCGGCGCAACTTCCACCACCCATGACCAAGCCGTTCAGCCTCTTCTTGGCCCTGCGCTACCTGAAACCGAAGCGCACATTTCTGAGCCTGATTACGGTGATCTCCATCCTCGGAGTCACCCTGGGAATCATGGTGCTCATTCTGGTCATTTCGGTCATGACCGGATTCGAGCAGGAACTGCGGCGCAAAGTGCTCGGCTTCGACGCCCACTTGGTGGCCGGCGGGGAGACCATCCTTTTCGACTGGGCGGCGGAGTCGGAAAAAATCCGCGGCGTGGAGGGCGTCACCGGCGTGGCTCCTTTCGTGCAGGGTCCCGTGCTGGCCGAGTTCATGGGGCGCCGCCTCGCGCCAAAAATCCGCGCCATCGATCCCGAAGCCGAGGCCTCCGTCACCACACTGTGCGACTTCATGGTCGCCGGGGATCTCAAGCTCGACGGCAACGAGGTCATCGTCGGCTCGGCCTTGGCCGGCATTCTCGGCGTCGGTGTGGGCGACACCATCACGGTCTATTCGCCGGGCAATCTCGAGGAGATCGTCGACAGCATCAACGAACTCGAACAGGGATCCGAGAAAGCGAAGAGCGCCGGCGAACTGCGCGAAATGATTCTGCCGCTCGAACTCACCGTCACCGGGGTCTTTTCCTCCGGACGCTACCTCTACGATTCCGAGTTCCTGCTCGTGCCGCTCCACATCGGACAGGAGCTCTACGGGTTGGCCGACGGCGTCCACGGGCTGACCATCAAAACCGTGCACCCCTACCAAGCCGCCGCCGTGCGCGAACGCATCCAGCAAGCCGTCGACTCCGCACCGCCCATGTCGACGTGGATGGACATGAACCGCGAACTCTTCGAAGCCATCCACATGGAGCGCAATGTCATGTTTTTCATTCTCCTCTTCATCGTCATCGTGGCCGCGTTCGGGATCATGAATACCCTCATTACCGTGACCGTGCAGAAAACGCGCGAGATCGGCATCCTCAAGGCGCTCGGCGCGCGGACCGGACAGATCATCGGTGTGTTCGTCGGCCAAGGCATCGTCGTCGGAATCTTCGGCACCCTCATCGGCCTCGCCACCGGCATCTGGCTGGTGCAATACCGCAACCAAGTGAGCCAATGGCTCTCCGGCGTCATGGGCATCGAGATTTTCCCGGCCTCTATCTATCAATTCTCCGAGATCCCCGCGGAAATCGTCCCCTCCGACATCGCCATCATCTGCGCCAGCGCCTTCTTCATTTGCACGGTCGCCGCCGTCATTCCGGCGTGGTTCGCTGCACGCATGGATCCGGTCAGCGCGCTGCGCTACGAGTGATCAGCCGAGGAGGAAATAGCCGGCCACCCCGCCGCCGAGAATGGTCAGGGCGGGATTGATGCGCGTGACAGTCAGCAGCACGGCCACGGCGGCACCGATGGCCAAGGTGAGTAGGTTGAATTCCCAATCGCGCGAAGGATTGTAGCTGGCCGTTTTGCCCAACGCGTAACAGCCGGCCAGCATCAAGCCGATCACGATGGGAGCCATGCCGCGTTGCACCGCATCGCGCCACGGCGAGCCCGCGGCTGCATCCCAAACCTTGCTCACAAAATAACACAGCAAACACGCCGGGAAAAAGAAGGCGACGAGCACCGCGACAAGTCCGGCGAATCCGGAGACCTCGTAGCCGATGAGCATGACGCAGGTCATGTTCGGTCCGGGAGCCAGTTGCCCGAGACTGTAAATCTCGGTGAACTGCGTGTCGGTCACCCAGTGGTGCGTATCGACGGTGTCGTGCTTCATTTGCGGGAGCACGGCCGTTCCCCCGCCGACGGCAAGCAGCGAGAGCAAGGCGAAGACGTTGATCAGTTCGACGATTTTGCTCATGACGCTTTCTTCTCCGTGGCAGGGCGGTTCATCCAGATGGCCAGCGGGGCGAGTGTGACCAACGTGACGAGCAACGAAATGTGGAACACACCGACCAGCACGAAGACGATGATGACGAAGAGCAGATCTTTCGGGCGGATCAGTTGCTTCCAGCCGATCTTCAAGGTCACCTGCAAAAGCAATCCGACCGCCGCCGCGGCCACGCCGGTCAGGATGACAGCGACCTTGGGATCGTGCCTCAAGGCGACGTAGGCAAAGCCCAACCCGGTGAGGATGACCGCGCCCGGCAGGATCATGCCCAGCACCGCGACAAAGGAACCGATCGCCCCCCGCAGCTTGCGTCCCACGATCACGCTCATGTTGGTGGAGTTCAGCCCGGGCAAGGTCTGGGCGATTTCCAAAGCGCCCATGAACTCGTCCGCGTCGAGCCACTTTTCTTTTTCGACCAGCGCATGACGCAGGTAGGCGACGATACCGCCCCCGAAGCTGGTCACTCCGATGAGCGCGAAGGCGGTGAAGATCCGCCAGAGGGAAACACGGTCGGTCGCCGCGGCGTCACTCATGGTTGACCACGGGTTTGTTGCCCAAGCCGTAGACCAAGGCCGTTTTCGTTGTGCCGAGCATGACCCAATCCTCGGCGGTTTTTTGCAGCTCTTTGTGGAAAGCCGCCGCTTTTTCCAGCGTGCCGGCGTGCACGTCGTCCGACTTGCGGAACTTGCATTGGAAAGCGAATTCCCCGCAGACCGGTTGCTCGAGCTTGCGGCTGCGCCAGACCGCGATGGTCGTCTTGCCGTTGTAGTGGTGACCGAAGTGGGTCAGCCCGACATTGACCTGCACTTCCTCCACGGCCATGTCGTTGACCAGTTCGATCGGCGCGTCGCCTTTTTCCTCGATATCACGGAAAGCGGGAAAGGCATGCGTGACGTTTTTCAGCGCGAAATTCATCGCCTCCCGCGGCAGAGCGAGCACCGAGTTGTGCGAATAGATCGAGCGGATCTCGCCCAACTTGTCTTTGAGCGGCAGCAGTTCCTCTTTGAATTTGATCCGCGTCTCCCCGGCCAGCGCCGGACGCACGTCGACCTGCGCGGCGCGCTCGAATTCGGGATGCCGGAACTTCACGGTCAACTCCGGCGTCCCCACCGGCCAACCGCTCTGGTAGAGGGTGCGCAAACGCACGATGAAGTGGTTGTTGTAGAGGTCGAAATCCGGTGTGTCGAAAAAGAGCACCTCGCGCACCTGGTTGTCGAACGCGTCATCCGCCTCGTCGATTTTGACGTCGAACTGCCGCGCCACCCGCCGGACCACCTGCCAGAAGTCCTTGAAGGCCTGCGCCGAGGTGAACCGCTCCGGACGCAGGAGGATTTTGTATTCGCGGTAATGCAGGTCGTCGTGCGGACCGTTCGAGGGATCTTCAGCAAAATCGGGCATCGCGACAATTAAGCGCGACCGCGCGCGAAAAGCCAACCGTCAAAGCCGCGGCCCGTGCTATGCTCGCCGCATGGATCGCGCGCAGGCCGCCGCCGACTGGGAAAAACTTCGCACGTGGACCATGCCTTTCGGGAAATTTTCCGGACGCCCGCTCTACGATCTTCCCGCCGAATACCTCTGCTGGTTCGAGCAAAAAGGCTGGCCGGACGGCGATCTCGGACGACTCCTGCGCATCGTTCTGGAAGCCAAACGCGAGGGAGCCGACCATGCATTTGATACGCTCAGGAAATCTTCCGTGCGTTCCCCGCGCAAAACATCATAGTGGTCGCTTATGAAGATCGCCAAAGACCACGCCGTTCTCTTTGACTACGAAGTCCGCAACAGCCGCGCCGAAGTGCTCGACAGCTCCGCGCAAGGCGGAGCACCCATGGCTTACGTGCACGGGTATGCCAGCATCATTCCGGGGCTGGAAAAAGCGCTCGAAGGGAAAACGGCCGGCGAGACTCTCGATGTCGTCGTTCCTCCCGTCGAGGCCTACGGACTGCGCGACGAGCGCCGCATGGGCCAAGTCGACCGCTCGATTTTTCCGCAAGGCGCCGAGATCAAGCCCGGCATGCGCTTTCGCGCCACCAGCGAGCACGGCAGCGACAACGTGGTTGTTGTCGCGGTGGCTGGCGACACCATCACGGTCGACGCCAACCACCCGCTGGCCGGCGAAACCCTCACCTTCAATGTCACCATCCGCGACGTCCGCCCGGCCACCCCGGAGGAAGTCGCCCACGGCCACGTGCACCACGCCCACTCGCAAGCCGACGACGGCTGCTGCGGCGGGGGCGGTTGCGGCTGCCACTGACATGCGCTCCACTGGAGGGCGGCCGTCCCCCGCCGCCGCAGTCGACGAAGTCCGTCAAATCTACCGCGACCTGGCCGCCCGCCCCGTCGAACGCAACTGCGAACTGCGCACGCAGTGCTGCCATTTCCG
>CAYQMP010000020.1:0-12080 GCA_964418615.1 uncultured Chthoniobacter sp.
CTCACTCCCCGGAGCTGGTGGAGGAGTTGATCGAAACAGCGCTCCGGCTCGGCCGGGATAATGCACCGGTGGCGGACATGAAACTCTTCGTCCGCGCCCTCAAGGAACTGCGGTATGCCTCCAAGGTGTTTCAGCCGTATTCGGACCGCCGCAAGGTGGCGGTTTTCGGGTCGGCCCGTTTGGCCCCCGAGACTCCGGAATTCAAAATGGCCGAGGAACTCGGGGACAAGATCGTCAAGAGCGGATTCATGGTCATCACCGGCGGTGGCGACGGAATCATGGGCGCCGCGCAGAAAGGCGCCGGGCGCGACCAGGGTTTCGGCCTCAACATCCGCCTGCCTTTCGAGCAGCGGGCCAATGAAACGATCCACGGCGACAAAAAGCTGATCAACTTCAACTACTTCTTCACCCGCAAGGTGAACTTCGTGAAGGAAACCGACGCCTTCGTTCTCTTCCCCGGCGGTTTCGGCACGCAGGACGAGGGCTTCGAATGTCTGACCCTCATGCAGACGGGCAAGGCCAAGATCACGCCGCTGATCCTGCTCGACACGCCGGACGGACGCTACTGGGAAACGTGGGAGTTTTTCATCAAGAACGACCTGCTTCGCATGAAGCTCATTTCCCACAGCGACTTTCACCTCTTCAAGATTCTTCACTCTTGCGATGAGGCGATCGATCACATCCGGCAATTCTACCACGTCTTCGATTCCTACCGCTGGGTGCGGGAGAAGATGGTCATCCGCATCAAAAAGCCGCTCACTCCGGAAGGTCTGGCCGCCCTCAACGAGGAATTCCGCCCCATCTTGGTCAGCGGCTCGATCGAGCAAACCGGCATCCTGCCCGAAGAGTCCGAGCAGCGCCCGTGGTCGGTCGGGGCGATGTTCCGCGGGGAGACAGACGATCTCACCCGGCTCGTCCTGACCCCGAAGAAGACGGACTTCGGCATGTTGCGTCTGCTCATCGATCGGATTAACACTTGTCCGACCGCGGCCTGAACCGGCGCGGCGAGCGGACGATGGCCGATTTCCCGAAAGTCACGGTTTACGACACGACCCTGCGTGACGGCACGCAGGGGACGGGTATTTCGTTCAGCGTGCAGGACAAGCTGCGCGTGGCCGAACGGCTCGATGAATTCGGGGTCGACTACATCGAAGGCGGTTGGCCCGGCTCCAATCCGAAGGACGCCGAATTTTTCGCCGAGGCGGCCCGGCGGAAATGGAAGCACGCCAAAATTGCCGCGTTCGGGATGACCCGCCGCGGCGGGCTGAAGGTCGAAGATGACCCGCAAGTGCGTCAATTGCTCGATGCCGGAACGCCTGTGGTCACCGTGGTGGGAAAGACGTGGCCCTTGCATGTCACCGAGGTGTTCGGGGTCACGCTGGAGGAAAACCTCGCCATGATCCGCGATACGGTTGCCTATCTCAAAGCGAACGGCCGCGAAGTGTTCTATGACGCCGAGCACTTTTTCGACAGTTACCGCGAGGATCCGGAGTATTCGCTGGCCACGTTGCGCGCCGCCGCCGAAGCGGGCGCCGACCTTGTGGTGCTATGCGACACGAACGGCGGCAGCCTGCCGGGTTTTGTTGCCGAGGCAACGCAGGCGGCTCGTGCCGCGATCGGGGTGCCGGTGGGCGCCCACACGCACAACGACTGCGGACTCGGCGTGGCCAATGCCTTGGCCGCGGTGGAGGCGGGCGCCGTGCAGGTGCAGGGCACGATGAACGGTTACGGAGAGCGGGTGGGGAATTGCAATCTGACCACGCTCGTTCCGCTGCTTCAGCTGAAGTGCGGTCAGCAACTGGTCGGCGATCTGGAGCGGTTGACCGAGTTGTCGCGCTTTGTCGACGAAGTGGCCAATGTGCCGCATGACATCCGCGCGCCCTTCGTCGGAGGCGCCGCCTTCACGCACAAGGGCGGTTTGCATGTGCACGCCGTGCAAAAGCTGGCCCGCTCCTACGAGCACATCGACCCTTCGCTGGTCGGCAACGAGCGTGTCGTGACCATCTCCGACCTTTCGGGTCAGACCAACGTTCTGGTCAAAGCCGAATCGATGGGCTTCCAACTGGCCAAAGGATCGCCGGAGGTGGCCAAGGTGCTCGAGGAAGTGAAGCGGTTGGAACACGAGGGCTTCGAATTCGAGGCTGCCGAGGCTTCGTTCGAACTTCTCATCCTTCGCATCCTCGGGCGTCATCGTCCGCTCTTCGAGTTGGACGAATACAAGTGCGACTTTCTGCGCACCGGGAATCCGGCGGGAGATTGGAACAAATGCACCGCCATGGTGCAGATCCGCGTCAACGGCGAAAAAGTCCGCAAGCAGGGGCAGGGCGACGGTCCGGTCAACGCGCTCGACGACGCACTGCGCGCGGCCCTCGTCCCTCACTACCCGGTCATCGGCCAAGTGCGGCTGGACGACTACAAGGTGCGTATCATCAACGGACGCCGCGGCACGGCGGCGCGCACCCGCGTTTTCATCTCGTCGACCGACGGCAGAGCGGAGTGGGGGACGGTCGGGGTTTCGGACAACATCATCGAGGCGAGCTGGCAGGCCCTGGTCGACAGTTTCGACTACGCCGTTTTGCAAACCGGCCGCGAGTCCTGACGCTGTCGCTCGTTCAGCGCAGCGGATCGCCGTAACGATTGACCCGGAAATCGGGCCGCGGCCGTGCTTTGGCCGGTTCCTCGCGTCGCGTGGGAGCTTGGCCCATTTGGTCGACGACGCGGGCTTGGAGACGGAAGGTGTCGATCGGCACGCGCACCTTGCGGTTTCCTCCGTCGAGTTTTCGGCGTCCGATGATGAAATCGTAGGGTTTGAAATAGTTGCTCAGGTCTTTGCGATAGGATCCCTGATTGATGCCGATGCGCAGATTTTTGCGGATCTCGAAGTGCAGGTGCGCGGTATACATGCCGCGGTTTGTCCCGATGCTGCCGAGCAATTGTCCGCGGCGGACCTGTTTGCCCTCGCGGACGAAAATCTGGTGGAGGTGCGTGTAGAACGAGTCGGCATAGTTCCATTTTCGCCCTTCCCAATAGACGTGACGGACAATGACCGTTTTGCCCCAGCCCATGCGGGCATCGCGCGCGTAGATGACGAGGCCGTGGGCCGTGCTGTAGACCGGGGCACCGAGATCGGTATTGCCGCCGCCGTCGCCGTTCCAGTCGTCCCCCATGTGGCGTCCGATGATCAACCCACGCGACCGGTAATACCCCTCCGCGTCCGGCTTGCCCACCGGCATATCGAAACCGTCGGCGCTGCGCGTCGAGGCGAACCTCACGCCTTGCTCCGCCGCGGCGGGAAGCGTCGCGGCAAGAAGACAAGCTAGGACGGTGCGGAGCATGCGAGCCGGCATAGTGGGGAGTGAAAGGGTAGATCGCGTCCCGACCACGGGCAAGCGCCGCGGCTTGCCTGCACCAAAGGCGGAAGCTACATAAAACAGCCGTGGATTCGCTGCTCTTTCTCGGCACCGGGCCGGGTGCGCCGGTGCGCGGAAGGTTTTGTTCCTCGGCGCTCTTGCGGGCCGGAGGCTCCACGGTGCTGGTCGATGCGGGTGAACCATGCAGCCAGCGCCTCTGCGAGGCGGGGATTCCGGTGGCGGACATCGATGCGGTGCTCATCACACACGGGCACTCCGACCATACCGGCGGATTGCCCATGCTCCTGCAGTCGCTCTGGCTGGCGCCGCGCGAGAGACCTCTGCCTGTCTATCTCCCGGCCGAACTGATCGAGCCGCTGCGGACATGGCTCGATGCCGTTTTTTTGCCGGCTTCGCTCCTCGGCTTTCCGGTCGACTTCCGTGCTTGGGAGGCGGGGCGGATGGAAACCGTGGCACCCGGTGTCGAAGTGATGCCGTTTCCGACCACCCATCTCGAGGGGCTGAAGAAGAAAATCGATCCGTCGGCCACAGACCGGTTCAAGGTTTTCGGAATGGCCTTCCGGATCGACCGGCGGCGCGTGGTGATCTCCTCGGACTTGGGCGCGCCCTCCGACCTTGCACCGGCTCTCCTCGAGCCCTGCGATGTTTTGGTCTGCGAACTTTCCCACTTTTCGTCCGCCGAGCTTTTCGACTTTCTGCAGGGCAAACGGATCGGCCAGCTCATCCTGACGCACCTCTCCGGAAACTTGGCCGGGAAGGAAGAGGAAATCGTGCGTGCCGCCCGCCACGCGTTGCCGCAAATCGGCCGCATCGAAGTGGCCTCCGACGGCGCTGCGGTGAAATTCTGATCAAGCCGCCGCCGGCGGCTGGAAGGGAGGCGGCGGTCCGCTGGGCGGAGGTTGGTTGACCCGCACCACGGGCACGGGAAAACGCATGCGCATGTCGCCGTCGAGACGGATCTCGACGTGGTGCACGCCGAATTTTTTGATCTGCACGCCGCCGAAGAAGTGCACATTGGTCGCGCTGCCTTCGATCTCCTGCAATTGGAAGTCGATCCCGGCCTCGGCCACCGTTTCGTCATCCGGGTCGAGCAAGCGCGAATCCTGATGGAACCGCCCGATGCCCCCGCACCAGCGCGTCCAGAGACAAAGTTTGAAAAAGCCGACCGGAACCTGCGGGGCGGGGATGGCGCCGATCACGCCGACCAAAGTCTGCGCCCCGCTGACCTCGGTGCGCACGTCTTCGCAGAGAATGACAGATTGGAGGTCGGGTGCGATGGGATCCATATCAAGTGGAAGGCCAGAGAAGCCACGCCGCCACGGCAATGGCAAGGACAACGCGATACCAACCGAAAATTTCCATGCCGTGGGACTTGAGGTAGCCGACCATCCATTTCACGGCGAGGACGGCGGAGAGCCAGGCGGCTCCGAAGCCGATGAGCAAAGGCACCATGCCGTAAGTCTCGAGCATTTCGGAACCGTGCTTGAGCGCATCGTAGGCCGTGGCCGCGCTGAGCGTGATGACACCGAGGAGGAAACTCAGTTCCACCGCAGCCGGCAAGGACAGCCCGACCAGCATTCCGCCCACGATGGTGATGAGGCTGCGGCTCACGCCCGGCCACATGGCGATGCATTGGGCCAGACCGACGATGACGGCCATCCTGATGGTGAGATGATCGAGGTCCAGACCGGTGGCGGGGGAAGCGCCGCGGCGTTTGCGGAAGAAGGAAACGGCGAGGATGGCCAATCCGCCGACCAGCCACGCGGCGACAATCGGCCACATGCCCCAAGCGTCGCCGCCGAAAAGGTATTTCTTGATCGGCTTTTCGAGGAGCAGGCCGAGAACGGCGGCGGGGATGAAAGCGGAAACGAGATTGATGAGCAACCGGCGCCCCGTGTCGTCGCGTCCGATCACGCCCATGACCATCTGGGAGACGCGCGCGCGGTAGAGCCCGAGCACGGCAACGATGGCGCCGGCTTGGATGCAAATGGCGAAGGCATCCGACGCGGCGCTCGATTCGATGCCCATCAACCGCTGCGCGAGCAACAGGTGCCCGGTCGAGCTGACCGGGAGGTATTCGGTGAGGCCCTCGACGATGCCGAGGATGAAGGCCTGCAGGTTATCCACGACCGTTGAGCCGCGCGGGCTGCGTGGACCGGCGGATCAAACAGCCGCGTCGCCGGTTTCGTCCGTGCGGATGCGGATGGCTTCCTCGATCGGCAGGACGAAGACTTTGCCGTCGCCGATTTTGCCGGTCTTGGCCGACTTGACGATGGCCTGCGTCGCTTTGGAGACGTTTTCTTCCGAAACAACGATCTCGACTTTGACCTTGGGCAGGAAGTCGACGGTGTATTCGCTGCCGCGGTAGATTTCGGTGTGGCCTTTCTGGCGCCCGAAGCCTTTGACCTCCGTGACAGTCATGCCTTCTATGCCGATTTCGGCCAGCGCCTCTTTGACATGCTCCATCTTGAAAGGTTTAATGATGGCCTCGATTTTTTTCATGACATGCGCGTTGTAAACGACTGCCGCGGCTTTGCAAGCCCCGAAAACGGGGGAATGGAGACCGGGTTCGTGTCATGAGCCTGATGCGTCTGCGCCGGTCGCGCATCCGGCCTTGGTTGAAAAAGGTGCCCCGCCAGCGCCATGTCCGCGGCACCTGGCTCCACCGCATGCTCGGCGACCGGCTGTTTTCCCCGGAGTTGTGGCGTCCTTCGCGGCAGGGCATCGCCTCGGGCGCGGCTACGGGGTTGTTCTGGGCCATGATGCCCATTCCCTTCCAAATGCTTCCCTCCGGCATCACCGCTTACCTCTTCCGTTTCAATGTGCCCGCGGCCATTACGGTGGTCTGGATCACCAACCCGGTGACGTGGCCCCTCATCCTTTATTGGCAATACCGCTTCGGCGCGTGGCTCCTCGGACAACAGGCACCCGAGCAAGCCGGTGTCGAGGGCTTGCTTGATTTTGCGGCCGGCGTGCCCGGTCCGCTTTTGCTGGGCTGTGCGGTGACCGGACTGATCGCGGGAGCCGGAGCCTATTCGGTGATCAACGCGCTCTGGGGCGCGGTGGCCGAGAGATGGTGGCGCAGCCACGAGCGTCCGCGCCCCGCCGAACTCCCGTGAGCAGCGCGAGCGACGAGGGAACAGTCGAGGTGGCTTGCCGCTTCGTGCGGGGGCGCAATGCGCTGCTTTGTGCGGCGGATTTCGGGCCGATGTTCATGGACGTCTATCTCCATCTCGGTCAGACCGGCGTGGTGCTCGGCGGGCGGGCCGACGAGAAACTCAAGATCCTGCTCGCCGCGCTGACCTTGCACGCGGCTTCTCGTCCGCACGCCGAAACCTGCGCGTGGACGCTGCATCTCGAGGCGGAAAAGATGAACCTCTTCGCCGTGGCGGAAAATCCCACCGGCCATGTGACCGGACAGGTCTTCACCGAAAATGTCCGTTCGACCGGCGGTAGTATCCTCCACGCCGAAGTCGCCGGGCCCGGTCGGGAACGCCGGCGCAGTTCGGTGGACGTGGGTAGTCCCGATATCATGTCCGCCGCGGCGCAATACTATGCGCGCAGCGAGCAGCGGCCGGCGCGGTATTTCGAACTGGGCGGGGATCGCTTCGCACTGCTGGCGGCGCAACCCGATTGCGACACCGAGTGGTTGGAGACCGTCGGAACGGAAGAGATCCGGGCCCTGGCCGATGACGAATCGCGTCCGCCCATGGAGCGGCGCGCTTACCGGTTTTTCTGCGGATGCTCCCCCGAGCGGGTGGCCGCCGCCGTCGAGCCTGCACTGCGGAGCGACTTGGACGGCGTTTTCGGAGGAGACACGCACATTACGGTGACTTGTCCGCGATGCGGGACCCGCCACGAATTGGCGCGGGAATTGTTCGGGACCGGGGGCGGCTAATCGGCTTCTCCGCGCCACGGCGCGATGAGTTCGATTTCCTGCGAGGTGACCACGTCACCCGGAACGCTGCGGGCCAACTGCCGGGCTTCGTCCTCGCGGTTGTTGGCCGCCAGCACGGCGGCGAGCACGGCGCGCTGGTAGGGTTGGATCTGCGCTGGATCGAGGGTGATGCCGTTGAAGACTTTCATCGCGGCTTCGGGTTGCGCGTTTTTGAGGTGCGTCAGGGCAAGCGTGATGCGGTAAGCGAGCATGGCGGGTTGCTGCTCGACGAGTTCGCGGGCGCCGCTCACGTCGGCCCGGCGTCCGGTCAGGGCGGCGAAATAGCGGTGGTCGTTTTGCACCACGGGGTCGGCCGGGAGCAGACGGATCATGCGGTCGTAAAGCTGGTAGAGTTCCTCGGCGTCCTGCCGCTTCTGCACGATCGGCACGAGTGCCTGGAAGGCCTGTCGGGCGGTGGCCGGGTTTTCGGTCAGACGAGCCAGCTCCTGTTCGAGCACGCTGTCTTCACCGACGCGCTGGAGGTAGTTTATGACATACCACATCACGTCCGGCGTCCGCGCCGCCTCGATCACCGCCCGGCGGTAGAAAGACGCCGATCCGTCGACCTCGCCTGTCTCGCGCGCGGCGCGTCCGCGGTAAAGCAGAACCACCGCCGAATGCAGGGGAATGCTTTCGCCTTTGAGCAGTTCGCCGATGCCTTGCCAGTCGCCTTTGCCGGCCATGGCATCGAGGCGGATGAGGAACAGATCGCTGCGTGTGGCCGCTTCGTCGGCGGTAATGACATCGAGCACGCCCTCGTATTCGCGGTTCTGGTTGAGCCAACGCGCCAGCTGCGCCCGGGTTTCTACCGGCCCTTCGCGGTATTCCGCCACGGTGCGCTGGACGATGTCGGCATACTTGGTCGGGTCCAGTTGGATTTCGGCACTGGCCGCGGCGAGTTTTTGTTCGTCGTTGGCTTCGGGATGATCCCGCAGAGCGGCGACCCATCCGGGACCTTCGTTCGACTTCAGCGCCGGGGAGGCGACCAAAACAAGCAGTGCTTCCAGTCCGGCTTTGTCCTTCTGCTGCGCGATCGGACGCAAAAGCTCGAGGGCGGAGGTGATGGACTCCTCGGTGTTGGCCGCCATTTGCAGGCGGGCGAGCAGGATCGAGGGGTCCGCCCCGCCGCCGGCCTCGATGCTTTCGCGCAGGGCCTGCAATGCATCGGGCAGCTTTTGCTGGGCAAGACGGACGCGGGCCAGAATGAAGAGGGCGCGGGGCGTATTCTCGCCCTGCTGGAGAAGATAGAGCGCCTCGCGCTCCGCGGTGGCCGGGTCGTTGAAGCGCAGGGCGGCCTCGGCCAGTTCGATCCGGTCCTGGTCGGTGGCCAGTCCATCGGTGATCAGTTGCTGCAACACAACAAGACCTTCCTGCTTGCCGCCGGACAAAAGAACGGCGGCGTAGGAACGTCTTGCCTCGGCCAACCCCGGACGCATCTGAATGGCGGAGGCGGCGTTGTTGAAGGCTTCCTGGAGTTTGCCTTCGGCCCGGAGGGCGTCGGCACGTTCGGCGAACTGCCGCGCGCGCCATTCCTTGACCCGCGGGACGGCGATGACCACGGCGATGGCCAGCACAATCAAGGAGGGAAGGCCGATGACAAGCAGGCGACGGATGAGTTGCCGGCGCCGGAGTTGGCGCACTTCCTCCGCGCTCAAGTCCTCGTCATGCAGGGGAGAAAGCGGATCGCTCATGGTTTGCTCTTCTGCTCGTAAGTCTGCAGGAAGCCCCATGCTTCTTCGTGATCGCCGCGCTCGTGGGCGGTGCGGGCGGCGAGATACCAGATGTAGGCGGGAGCGTTGGGGAAATCCATGATGCGGCGTAGCTGCCAGAAAGCGTCGTCATGGCGGCGGGCGCTTTCCAAGGCCTGATAGTAAGCGATGCCGGTGGCGATGTCCATCGGCGCCAAGGCCGCGGCGCGCTCCACACTGCGCAAATCGCTGCGGCTGATCGGGGCGGGGAGCGCGGGGCGCGGGCCGTGTTGGAAATGAAGATCGAGTGCTTCCCTCAGGTTCTTTTGCTGCGCCGCCTGCCGGGCCAGCACACGCCAGCCGAGTCGTTTGATCCGGGGATTCAGTTCGGCCAAGCCGCGGACCTCGTCGCCGAGTCCGCGCTCGAGCATGTATTGAAGCACCGGCTCGACCATGTGGTCGGGCGCATGGGTCAGGTTGTCGGTCGTGGCGAGGAAACGTGGAAGGCGCACGTCACCCGCCGGTCCCGCATTGCGGATGCGCACGAACTCCATCTCCGGGTTTTCGGCATAAAGGCGCAGAAGGAGCGCTTGCACGGACGGGTAGTCTTTGGCCTGACGCAGGAAGCCGGCGTATTTCGACGGACGCTGGCCGCGCGGGGCGCGCTGCAGGGTGCGGTTCCACGCGTAAACGGTGCGGGCCGGGTTGATCGGCAACCAGAAGTAGCCTTCTTGTTCGAGCATCCAATGCAGATGGGGCAGGAGCGCGTCCACGGCGCGGAATTGGTTCCATGCCTGGTCACCTTGGCCCGCCTCGAGTTGGTAGGCGGCCAGCGCCCAGTGCGCGTCCCAGTCGAGCGGACGCAACTGCGTGCTTTCTTGGAGCAAGGCAATAGCCTCTTCCTTGCGCCCGGCTTGGTTCTCCTCTCCGGCCAACTCGCGCAAGACCGAAGTGCCTTGGACAGCGGGTAGGACCGGCCAAGCGAAGGCCGAGACGATCCAGATAAATCCGACCGCGGCGAGAAGCAGTCCGCCGATGCGCATGAGTCGCCTTTTGTACGTGCGGATCCGCTCGCCGTTGGCCGGAGGCAGGGCGAGCGAGGCGAGGAAAAGACCGGGGAAAAGCACGCCGATGCGGTGCGCGCTGACTTCGAAAAATGCGTTGAGAATCAGCACCACGGCGCAAGCCAAAGCCGCCGCCCGGATCGACGTTGGCCGCGCACGCCGCGCCTCGTAGCCGAGTTTGAAAAAGATGCCGAAAGCGGCGACGAGCACGAGGACGAGGAGCCACCCGCCTTCGCTGGCCAGCAGCAGGAACGAGTTGTCCGGATGCAAGGGACGCCAACCGGCGATCGGTTCGTAGTCTTGATAAAAGGGGAAGACGAAGGAAAAATTGCCCAGCCCGAATCCCGCCACGGGTGCGTCATGCACCATGGTCATGGTCATGCGGTAAAACTCCACCCGCAGATCGCCGGACAGTCCCTCCTCGAAGCTGCCGACAAAGCGTTCGAGCAACACGCCGCCGCCCACCGCGAATGCCGCGAAGGAAATGAGCGCGAAAGAAAGCGCAATGGCGGCGTAGCGGTATTGTTTGCGCGCCAAGCCGTAGAACATCCAGTAAGCGAAGCCGCCGACGATGAAGACAACCAGACCGCCGCGCGAATGATTGCTCAGAATGCCGCCGGCGAGCAGGGCAAGGGCCACACCCCAGAAGATGACCGCACCTTTGTGGCTGTGACGAAAGGAATGATGCAGGATAGCCATGGCCATGATCCCGCCCATGCCCATGACCGAACCCCATTGGTTGCGGCTGATAAACGGCCCGAATCCGTCCGTGCTTTGCCACAGCGCCGGATTGAGTCCCGTGGCAAAACCGAAAATGGCGAACACCGTGATGCCGGCCAATCCCGCCGTATACATGCGGGCCAGCGTGTCGCGGTTGTAATGGTCCCAACTCTGCGCGGCGCACCATCCGGCCAAAAGCACGCCGACCACCCAAAGCAGCCAGCGGTGAAATGTCATCCAAGGTTGCGGACTGACCACCGCCGAGGCGGCGATGGAAGGAACCTCAGCCAACCCAACCCGCCATTCCGGCATGGCCAGCCACGCCGCGGGCAAATAGGCGGCGAGGGGAGCCAGCGCCACCAATACGAGAATTCGCGTGGCCGCTTTGCTCGGCTTGTATTTGGGCGGGTGCAAAATCCAAAGCAGCGCCACGCCCACCGTGACAACGCCCTGCGCCCAGAGCGGACGCCCGCCAGCCAAGGCCACCGCCAAGAGTGTTGTCACCACGAGCACCCATCCGCATGGCGGCACCATGAACAAATCCTCCCGCTTGTGCCACGCAGGTGCCTCTTTCGCCTCGGTCGCCATGAAGCGGAAACCTTAGACACCTTGCGCCCTGACTTCAACGCACCGGACGTAGTCCTTGCGCGGGATGTTCAATTTGTTCAGCAACTATTGAATTCTGTCCGCCCCGTTGTAACGTGCAGATTCCCATGCCCTCCACCGCGACAGCACCCGTCGCCAGCGCCGCTCGACTCGGTTCCGCCGAGCGCGAGGTTCTCGAGTTTTTTGTCCATATCGGCAAATATCTCTCGCTGCCCCGCTCGGTCGGCGAAATTTACGGCCTCCTCTTTGCCCGCGGCGAAAAGCTGACCCTCGACGACCTCGTGGCTCTGCTCGGCATCAGCAAAGGCTCGGCCAGCCAAGGGCTCCGCATGTTGCGCGGGGTAGGGGCGGTGCGGATCAGCCACATTGCCGGAGACCGCAAAGACTATTTCGAGGCAGAGACCGAACTCCCGGCGCTCGTCCGCGGCTTCCTCCGCGACCAACTCGCCATCAAGATGGATCACGCCGACCGCCGCCTCGACCGCCTGCGCGCCGTGGTTGACGATCCGCACAACGGCGCCCCTGACGGCCTCTCCGGACGTGTCGAACGCCTGCAATCATGGCACAACAAAGCCCGTCGCCTCGTCCCCCTCGTGTCCACCTTCCTCAAGATGTAGCCTCATGGAAAACGTGCCCGTTATCGAATCGACCGACCCGCTCTGGTTCTGCCTGAAAACGCAGCCCAAGCACGAGA